>JABHYP010000793.1 GCA_018656855.1 Candidatus Latescibacterota bacterium
CCTTCTGGCAGGTGACGAAAGAAGGCGCTCAAGCTCTTGGCTATGAGTGTTACACTCCTATTGGCCGGAAGTCGGTTCAAAACTTCCCTCACCAGTTTGGATTGATTGACTTGCTGTGCGGCCTGTATTTCCCATTCCGGGACGAATACATTATCAACATAACTTATCCGTCCACAGCAAATTCATTCGACGGTTACAAGCCAGACGCAATTATCAGGTATCTGAACAAATTGGATGATAGACTATACGATTTTATTGTTGAGTTTGAGCGAACACGGACACCGAGGGCGATCTTTGAGGAAAAAATCCGGCTCAATGAAAAGATTACGAACTTCCGGAAATTCGGACTTTCCAAGCAGACCAAGTTTCTTTACGTGTTCACAAGTGAGATTTTTGATGTGACCACGAGGCCTGTGGAGTATTCTGAATATAGACCGATGATTAATAGAGTTGAAAAACAGTTTGGGCAACTATTGCGGTTGGCTGGGAAATTGACAGATCATAAGTACCGGTTTGCACTTCTTCATCAGTTTAATGAATTTGAAAAGGTGGTTTGGGTGATGCCGGGAGGACGAAAAACGAAACTCATTGCCTGAAGGCAATAATAAAATTATCATCATAACTATTTCATTAATAAGGAAATGAATCGATAGAAATGATTTTCTTGGCTGCATCGTTTGACAATTATAGGGCGTAAGTGCAGAGAGTCACCTCAATCCGATAAATTCACACCACAATTAAGGCCGTATTGATTCTTATTATGATCATACTTTGAAAGTATAAGTGTTACATGGGGGCTACATTTAGATGATATTTAATAGTTATTGCATCGGTTCAACTCCAAATACGTATGTCTGCCTGCGGAAAAAGCCAGTGTAGGCACCATAGTAATTTAGACTGTTAATTTTTGGGATCGTTGCCTTGAGCACCAGCACCTCTCCTGCTATACCTTTCCCTACTCGAAAAGATTTGACAGGTATCTTTTCTTTTGTAAAATCAAGACTTATGTTATCATTCTTGGTTTTCTCAACTTTCATTAGAGTAATTGCAGATATAGATTCCTCATTGCTTGATGTTCGGCAATGGATTAAGATTATTTCTGAATCATTTGATCCTAATATAGGAACTTCGCCTGAATTAAAGTCAAGATAGGACTCATGTTTTTTGGGGAGATGAATTTTATTCGTCCTGTTCATGTTGACCGCAAACAACCCCACAAACCCAGGATCTTGTAGCATAAACAGGGGTTCTTCACACAATACTGTCTTTCCTTTCTCCGGGGCAACCACTACTCGCTTACTATTAACGTAAGGTTCTCGTGCGATTGAAAGCGTATATTCTTTTTCGGGGAGGGCCCCCTTCAAAAGAAACTCCCCCTTTTTATTTGTTTCGCCTACAATTTTAACCTGATTTTGTTCCTCCGCGATATTGCTTCTTGTGGTACCAACAACCGTCACGCCGGATACCGGTTCATTTGAGAGTGGGTTAACTACTCGCCCCTGAATCTTTGAAGTTTGCCAGATCGTATCGCAAGCAATAATTAGCATCGAGAGTACTACCAGGAAAGTAAGATTGGCGATCCAGAAATTTCTTTTCATCGGGTTCCTCCTTTATATGAACGATTGTATTGATGTAAGCCCAACTATGCCTAACAATGGTTATAAAGTCTGTGGAAAACAGAGAACACAGACTGTATTAACCGGCCCAAGGTTATAAACATTTACCAAACGTATTTAGAATTCAGAAGCTTGTCAAGTTAATAAAAAGAATTTCTCTCAGTTTGCTCTGGGGAAAGTCAATTTCCAAGAAGTTCTTTACTGACAAAAAATTATTTCTGTTATAGCCAAAAACAACTGTTATTGACGCACACAAATCCGCCCCAGAAATCCCTGATTTTTCAGGGATTTTTTATTGCCGTTTTGGACAGGTTTTTGACGCAGCTACTTTTCTGTGATATGGTAATAGAATAAACATGCTCTTTTAAAAACGCAATACTTTTCGCAGAAAGGAAAACCATGTGGAACACACCCTCTCAAGAACAGCTCAACCAAATACCCCGGCTGTACGAAACCGAGAACGTCCAGACAGAGGATAAACTGATATACCTCCATTTTTTCATCGGTGGTTGCGACTGGTATATGGCCGAGTATGATGGCGATGACTTGTTTTTCGGATTCGCAATATTGAACAGCGACTATGAAATGGCCGAATGGGGATACATCAGCTTTGCCGAACTCCAATCCATCTGCGTTCACGGAATTGAAATCGACTGCGAAACTGACTGGACGTCGAAGAAAGCCTCGGACATCAATCTCATCAAACACTGCATGACTCTCTGATTATTACCGCTTCTTGCCTTCCTCTTCCATTGTAGCAAGGGAACCCGCCTTTCCTGTAAAGACGATGGACAGCTTACGACCTGCCCACACCTTGACAGGAGGCAACAGCCCTCTGCTTGATACTGGCTGAGAAGTCAATCAGGCGGTTTGGCACTCACCTTATTACACCGCCACGGATAAATACTATGAACGACAAGATCAGAAACATTCTTAAACAGATATTGGATAAATTTGAATCTGGCGATATTCCAGAGGCAGTGGCGTATGCCATGTTTCCGGTTGCTGACATCCCAAGCGCGAAGTGGAGCCTTGTTAACCGGACGCTTCAGTTCCTGGCTGGTACAGCTGACGGGCGCGGCTTCAAACAGTGGAAAACTGCCAAACGCTCAGTCAAGAAAGGATCCAAAGCACTCTACATTCTCGTACCATATATGAAGACGCGGGAAAACGAGGAAACCGGCGAGGAGGAGAAACTCCTCAAAGGCTTCATGGCTCGTCCGGTTTTCCGGGTAGAGGACACGGATGGCGAACCGCTTGATTACGAGAAAATCGAACTTCCTCAATTACCTCTCATGGAAAGGGCGCGGGAATGGGGCGTTTCGGTTAAAGCCATCCCCGGCGATTACCGGTATTACGGCTATTTCGCCCAGGAGAAGCAAGAAATCGCCCTGGCCACGCCCGAAGAAAAGACCTTTTTCCATGAGCTTGCTCATGCAGGGCACGAAAGAATCAAGGGAAAACTTACACCTGGACAAGACCCTTTTCAGGAGATTATAGCCGAACTCTCGGCGCAAACGTTATGCCGTCTTGTCGGGAAATCCGGCGAGAAGCATTTCGGAAATTCCGCCCGACATATCTCAAGCTATGCTGAGAAAGTGGGGATAACCCCTCACGCGGCGTGCCTCAAAGTGTTATCCGATACGGAAAAAGTATTGAATCAAATATTTCTAAACAATTAACCTTTTTTGAAAGGAGGCACGATGACGCCCAATCAGCTTGCCAAATTGATAAACAGCCTCCAATACCGGAAAAGAATGTCTTTAGCCATTGGCGATCTTGAAAGCGAGGTTATCACTTTTCTTACAACGAAAGGCTGTCTGGACAGGCCGGTAGTCATTCCAGGTTGGGAAGTGTCCTTTGACG
>JABHYP010000794.1 GCA_018656855.1 Candidatus Latescibacterota bacterium
CTGGGAGAATAACTCGTTGCTGTCTGGCCATAAAGGCGAATTTTTTCTACTTTTCGGACTGGCATGCCTGCTGTTCATGGGGTGTGGATTCCCCGCCAGTGGAGTCAATACCATGCGAGAACCGATACCTCCCTCGCATGTTCAGGTCGGGGGAAAAGTTATTGAACTGGCACTGAATAATCTTGGAATACCCGATGGAAAGGGAAGGGAAGTGGGATGTATAGTGGAGGGAACCGATAAAGCAAGTGAGCTGGTTCGGATTATCGCACCGGAGATTCTCCTAAAGCTCGATTATAAAATCGCGGAGAAGAAATCAACAGCACCGGAACTCATAATATCGGTTGATACACTTCACGTTACACTTACCAAGGAAAAATCACTACTGGCAGGAAAAAGGATAGAACGGTTTGCAGAGGCTCATATCCATGCTGTGCTCCTCGATGCGGACGGTACACGGCAGGTCTTCACTGGTAAAGGAACTTTTGTGGACAACTTGACATCAGAAATGTTACAGTCTGTTGCATCCAATGACCCATATGTAATCGATCGTGTTTCCCGTAATAGGTTTGTGGCGAAACTCAAACCGGTGGTTATCGGTATTGCCATGACGGTTCTTACTTGGATGCTTTACTCATATAGGGGGTAGTTTGGTATCTGGTTTCACAGGAATTGGTAAAAATTTCATTATCATACTGCTTGTTATCTTTTCAGCCGGCTGTTCATCTATGCGTAATAAGCCAGTGGAGGAAATGGATGCTCAGCATTATTTCAATCACGGTATTGAAATGATGGGGAAAAAAGATTATTTGAAAGCAATTGAAGATTTTGAAACAGTGGTTAACTCTTTTGCAAGTTCCGCCATTGTTGACCATGCCCAGCTCATGCTTGCCGAAGCAAATTTTATGAGCGAGGAATACCTGACCGCGGCCTATGAATACGAGCGTGTATATATGGATTATCCGTCAAGCGAATTTGCCCCTGAAGCACATTATAAAAAAGCCCTGTGTTACTATAATTTATCTCCCACTGCCACACTTGACCAGGAAAACACACAGCTTGCGATTGATGAATTCAACCGCTTCATAGACGATTATCCCTCACATCAGTTTATAAGCGAAGCCCAGGAAAGGATCGAGGAATTAGTATCCAAACTTGCATACAAGGATTATCTGAACGCCGAACTTTACAAGAAGTCTAAACACCTTGAAAACAATCTGGATGCGGCACTCTTTTACTACAGGTATGTTATCGACAAATACCCCCGGGCTATCTGGGCCGATTATGCCAGATTCGGTATAGGGGAAGTGAATTTTATGCGGGAAGAATACGAAAAAGCGAAAGAAGTTTTTCTCCTGTTAGTGAACAAGAATACGGATATGGAACTCAATAAAAAAGCCTCGAAAATGCTCAATAGAATTGAAAATTTACAAAAGAAATGAAAAATACAGGGAAAAAAATCGGTTTGTTCGGCGGGACTTTCGATCCTGTGCACATGGGACATTTAATCATTGCCGATTCCGTATATGAAGTCAAGGGTCTTGACACGATTATTTTTATCCCCTCAGCATATCCTCCTCATAAAAGCAGTGACATCATGTTTAATGCCCGCAAGCGTTTCAATATGCTTTCCCTCGCTGTGAAGGATAATCCGAGATTTGTTGTGTCTGATATCGAATTGAAACGCAAGGGCCTCTCCTATACCATCGACACTCTGAGAAAAATGAAAGCGACGCTGCCGGATGATACCGATCTGTCATTTATTGTAGGAATGGACAACCTCTTTGAAATTTCCACATGGAAGGCTCCCAGGGATATTCTCAATGAATGCAGTATTCTTGTCGCCGAGCGCAGATGTGACATGCACAGGGAAATTCCAGGCTGGCTGAAGGATAGAGTTGAGATGATCAGCGCCCCGGCCATCGAAATATCCTCCACCGATATCCGCCGGAGAATCAGGGAAGGAAAAAGCATAAGGTATCTTGTTCCTGATATTGTGGTGAAAGAGATTGAAAAAATATTAGAAGTCAAAAGTATTTAATGAAAATACTCGGTATTTTTTATAAATGTTCTGATAAAAATCGGAGTTTTCTTTTTTAAAAATAACATTAAGAAATATCGTTATTGGTTTATTATTTGAATGTAGTATTTTTGCATATATAATGTAATAAACTGGTGCGTAAATAAATAAACCTTGCAGGAGTGATTTATGAATTACCCCTGTTCCGCTATCTACTATGACAACTTAAAATCAGAAATTATTTATCCAATATAATTTTATTCAATGCAAAATTTAAAAAAAAACCTCTATCTCATCGACGGAACCGCTCTCGTCTACCGCGGCTATTTTGCTTTTATAAAGAATCCTCTTATTAACTCCCGCGGAGAGAACACCTCTGCTACATTCGGTTTTACCAATATCGTTGTCAACCTTGTCCGCGACCATTCTCCGGATTACCTCGCTGTCGTTTTTGACACGGGAAAACCCACATTCCGTCATAAAATGTATGAAAATTACAAGGCGACGCGCCAAAAGATGCCCGATGACCTTATTGACCAGTTGCCCAGGGTGAAACAGGCAGTGGATGCTCTCGGCATCATTCAGCTTGAATTAGAGGGATATGAAGCCGATGATATTATCGGTACTCTGGCCTGCCGAGGCGCAGAAAATGGACTTGACGTTTACATGGTAACCGGCGACAAGGACTTCATGCAGCTAGTGGGGGATTCAATTTCCATGTACGTACCTATGAAAGACAAAATTATCAGAGAAAATGATGTGCAGGAACGATATAATGTTCCTCCCGAAAAAATAATTGACCTCATGGGACTCATGGGCGACACCTCGGATAATGTCCCGGGAATTCCGAGAGTGGGTGAAAAAACAGCAATTGATCTTCTCGGCAGTTTCGGAACACTGGACGAGGTACTTGAACGATGGGAAGAAATTTCTAAGCCATCAATCAGAAAGAGCGTGGAAGAGAACCGTGAGCTTGCACTTCTTTCCCGTAAGCTGGTCACTATAAAGACTGATGTTCCTATTGAATGCGAGATTGAATCCCTTCGTTTTCCAGGGGTAAATAATGAAACGGCAAGGGAATTCTTCAGAGAAATGGAGTTCCTGCGTCTGCTTGAGTCGACGAGGGAAATACACGAAGAACCGAGAACGCCCGTTACGATTGTTACGCCTGAAAACGTGGATGAATTTTTTGACGGTTTGTCCGGGTCTGATGAAATTGCAGTTGATCTTGAGACAACGTCGCTCGATGTTATGCGGGCTGATATTGTGGGAATTTCCATCGCTGCCGAAAGCGCTGTATGGTATATCCCGCTGGGGCATGAAAACGGGATAAACCTTGACACTGAAACAGTACTGCCGAGGCTCAAGAAAATTCTTGAAGATCCTTCGGTGAAAAAGTTAGGCCAGAATGCCAAGTATGATGCGATCATACTCAGGAGGAACGGAATAAACCTCTCGCCGCTCGCTTTCGACACCATGATCGCTGCTTATGTACTCGATCCCGGCAGCAGGAGATATTCGCTTGACAAACTCTCCGATGAACATCTCAATCACCGTATGCAGTCTATGACAGAATTGATCGGAAAAGGGAAAAAACAGCAGTCGTTCGCCAAAGTGGATATTGAGAGCGCAGCCCGTTATTCCGGAGATGATGCGGAGGTTACCCTGCGGTTGAAAGAGATTTTTGCCCCGCGCCTCGAACATGAGGGGCTGCTCCGGCTCTTTACCGAAGTCGAAATGCCGCTCATGGAAGTGCTGATTGATATTGAGATGAGGGGCGTATGTCTCGATGTTCCTTTTCTGAATGATATTTCGGTTGATTTCTCCCGTAAGCTCGAGCAGCTCGAACTCTCCATCTATGACGCCGCAGGAGAGGAGTTCAATATAAATTCGACCAAACAGTTGGGAGAAATACTTTTTGAAAAGATCGGTCTCAAGGCGCGTCGTAAAACAAAAACAGGCTATTCCACCGATGTCGATACGCTGTCCATGCTCGCAAGGGAGCACGAATTGCCGAAAATCATGCTCGAATACAGGCAGTTGATGAAACTCAAAACAACCTATATCGATGCCCTCCCTGCAATGGTTAATCCTGAGACAGGGCGCGTTCATACATCGTTTAACCAGGCTGTTACCGCTACCGGACGCCTTTCATCTTCCGCCCCGAACCTCCAGAACATTCCCATCCGCACCGAATTGGGCAGAAATATAAGAAAAGCCTTTATCGCGCCTACGGGATATGTGCTTCTCAGCGCCGATTATTCCCAGATCGAACTGCGTATAATGGCCCACATGTCGGACGATCCGGTTCTGATCGAGGCTTTTTTAAAGGGAGAGGACGTTCACAAAAAAACCGCTTCCGTACTCATGGGAATTTTCCCGGAAATAGTTTCGGACGATCAGCGCAGGCAGGCGAAAACAATCAATTTCGGAGTGATGTACGGAATGGGTGCTTTTACGCTTTCGGAACAGCTCGGTATCAGCAGGAAAGAAGCCGGTTCATATATCGAGAATTATTTTCAAACCCACAAAGGCGTAAGGACGTTTGTCGAAAAC
>JABHYP010000795.1 GCA_018656855.1 Candidatus Latescibacterota bacterium
ACTTCTGCTGTACCGATAAGGTGAAGATTGTCACGTTCGCATGTGTACGCCTGTTCCTCGCCGCCGGGGAAATATGCTGTGCCGATCATTGCAATATCCTTAACAAGGTGAGGAACGATCATGGGAGTAAAACCGAGAGCTTTCATTTTATTCAACGCAAACATCAATACGGCGTATTCGAGAAAAACTCCCTCGCCCTTCAGGATATATGAGCGCGTACCGGCGAGCTTGACTCCTCTCGGGATGTCTATTATGTCAAGAATCTCACCGAGTGCAACATGGTCGAGCGGTTCAAAACCGAATTCGGGAACGGCGCCGATACGGCGAATCTCGACATTATCGCGATCATCCTCGCCTTCGGGAACTTCATCATCGGGAGGATTTGGAACCTGGAGCATGAGAGCATTGTATTCCTCGAGAACTGTTTCGAGTCTGGCATCCATCTCCTTGATCTGTCCGGAAACGCTCTTCATTCTTCCGATTGCAGCAGTCTTATCGTCACCTGTGAGCCGGGCGATTTCCTGGCTTGCGGCATTCTTTTCCGCTCTGAGCTCTTCAGATTCCTGGAGAAGCCTGCGACGTTCCTCATCTAATTCGAGGAGACGGTCGATATCAACCTTTATTCGTTTTTTCCTGGCGCCTTCCTTGATAAGATCGGCGTTTTCTCTGATATATTTGATATCCAGCATTACTTTGTCCGTTGTTAGTGGTCCGTTGTCCGTTGTTAGAAAATCAGGAGTTATTTCTCACATTTTCCTTTAACTGACTCCTTATTTAATCGAATAAAACGCATCTTTACCGGCATACTGCGCAGAGCTTCCAAGCTCGTCCTCAATCCTGAGAAGCTGGTTGTACTTGGCGATACGGTCTGAGCGGCTGGCCGAACCGGTCTTTATCTGTCCGGTGTTGGCAGCGACAACGATGTCGGCAATAGTACTGTCCTCGGTTTCTCCCGAACGGTGTGAGACCACAGCCGTGAATCCGGCTTTCATAGCCATTTCAATCGCATCGAAAGCCTCGGTGATGGTGCCGATCTGGTTTACCTTCACAAGAATCGAGTTGGCGGCTTTTAATTCAATGCCTTTCTTGAGGAACTTCGTGTTGGTAACAAAAAGGTCGTCACCGACAATCTGGACTTTACTGCCGAGTTTTTCAGTCATGAGCCTGAAACCGTCCCAGTCGTTCTCGTCATGACCATCCTCGATAGATATTATCGGGTATTTATTTACAAGGTCGGCATAGAAATCGACCATTTCCGCGCTATTCAATTCTCGCCCGCCCTCGCCTTCAAGTATATATATATTCTTGGACTTATCGAAAAATGAACTTGCAGCCGGATCAAGCGCGATCATTACATCATCAGAAGGCTTGTAGCCTGCCTTGTCAATCGCTTCCATGATGACTTCGAGGGCTTCCTCATTGGATTTCAGGTCGGGAGCAAATCCGCCTTCATCGCCTACTGCGGTGTTGCAGCCCTTACCCTTGAGCACTGACTTGAGGGAGTGAAAAACTTCTGCACCCATGCGCAGTCCCTCACGAAATGTCGGAGCTCCGACCGGCATAACCATGAATTCCTGGAGGTCGACATTATTATCGGCATGCTTGCCGCCGTTGAGAATGTTCATCATCGGGGTGGGCAGAAGCCTTGCATGTACGCCGCCGAGATATTGGTAAAGAGGCAAACCCTGCGCATCAGCCGCTGCGCGAGCCACAGCCATCGAAACTCCGAGAATGGCGTTAGCTCCGAGTTTGGACTTGTTCTCCGTCCCGTCAAGCTCGATCATGATCCTGTCAATTTCTAACTGGTCGATGGCGTCAAGCAGCTCAACTTCAGGAGCGATGGTGTTGTTGACATTTTCCACAGCTTTAAGAACACCCTTTCCGCCGTAGCGTGAAGAGTCCCCGTCTCTTAATTCGGTGGCTTCGTTTTCACCGGTGGATGCGCCTGAGGGCACACATGCCCTGCCGATGGCTCCGCATTCAAGCACAACTTCCACTTCCACAGTAGGGTTGCCCCTTGAGTCAAGAATTTCGCGGCCTTCAATATTTATAATACCGGTCATGATTCTCCTCCATAAAATTATTAAAGCTTCTTATTATAATATAACTTACATTATTTTAAACATTTGACAATCTCATTTAAAAAACAAGACTTCAAAAATAACATTTTCACTATGTAAAATCAAGAAAAAGGAATCCGGTATCCTATAATTGTTCCTGTGAGATGATACTATCGTATGTTTCACGCTTTGTTACAAGTTTCGCTTCGTTTCCGGAAACCATTATCTCGGCGGCTCTTGGACGGGAATTGTAGTTGGAAGACATGGTCATGCAGTAAGCCCCGGCGCTCATTATCGCAAGCAGGTCGCCTTCTTTCGGCATCGCCAGTTCACGATCTTTCGCAATGAAATCGCCTGATTCGCAGATAGGGCCGACCACATCCACAACACGCCGTTCCGTGCTATTTTCTTCAACCGGAACAACTTCATGATAGGACCCGTACAGTGCTGGCCGCAATAAATCGTTCATTCCGGCATCCACAATAATGAAGGTTTTTTCCTCGTTGGATTTTATGTGGAGCACACGGGTGATAAGAACTCCGGCATTTCCGACGATAGATCGGCCGGGTTCTATTATAAGGCGGCAGCCTGTGTTTTTGAAAATCGGCACAATCATCTGCGCCCATTCTGCCGGACCGGGAGGGAATTCATCATCATAGTTTATGCCCAGCCCTCCTCCGATATCAACAACATTTATAGCGAGCCCGAGAGAACGTATTCTGTCAATAAGGCCCGCAAGACGCTCGGCAGCATCCCTGAAGGGAGACACATCTGTGAGTTGACTTCCTATATGGGCGTCTATACCGAGTACTTCAATATTCTTAAGTTGAGCGCCCAGTTCATAAATTCTTAGCGCATCACTGGCGGGAATACCGAATTTACTCTTCTTGAGGCCTGTCGCCGTGTACGGATGAGTTTTCGGATCAACATCAGGATTGACACGGAAAGAAATCGGCGCCTTGCGGTTCATTTCACCGGCGATCCGGTCTATGGTGTGAAGTTCGGATTCCGATTCCACATTTAACATGAGAATATTATTATCCAGGGCATACCTGATTTCCTCCGCTGTTTTGCCTACACCAGAGTATACGATGCAACTGGCCGGTATTCCCGCTCTGAGCGCCCGAAAAAGCTCGCCGCCCGAAACGACATCTGCGCCGATGCCATGCTGTGCAAGGATGCTTAAAACGGCTCCGTTCGAGTTCGCTTTCACAGAATAACAGGTTAAGTGGTCGATTCCGTTAAAAGCGCCGTCAATAGTCCTGATATGCCGCTCTAAAGTTGCGCGCGAATATACGTATGTAGGAGTGCCGTACAAAGAAGCAATCTCCGATAAAGCCACATCCTCAGAGTTAAAAACCCCATCTTTATATGAAAAGTAGTGCATATTGTACTTTCCTGCTTTAATTGATTTTCTGAATCATAGACTTACTGTTACTTAAGCTTCCCGGTCTTTATATTTGAACTTTCGCGATACGGTCAACAGCCTCGGCAAGCCTTTCCTTCGAGGTTGTCAGTGTCATCCTGATATAACCTTCACCATAAGTTCCGAAACCGATACCGGGCGTGGTTACAACAGCGGCCTCATTGATAAGCAGCGCTGTCAAATCGGAAGACGTAATCCCCGGCGGTATGGCAATCCAGACATAGAATGAAGCTTTCGGTTTTTCGACATCCCAGCCATGACTCCGGAGACCCTCGACAAGAATATCGCGGCGTTCACTATAAATCCTGTTGTTTTCTTCAACACAGTCCTGTGAAGAATCCAGAGCTGTCATGGCAGCATACTGAATGGGTTGAAAAGCTCCTGAGTCGAGATTGGTCTTAACCTTTCCGAGGCCATCGATAATTCCGGCGTTGCCCAGCGCCGCTGCAATCCGCCAACCGGTCATGTTATACGTTTTGGAAAGGCTGTAAAGTTCGATTCCAACATCTCTGGCGCCCGGTATTTCGAGAAACGATGCCGCGCTATAACCATTGAATGTAACATCCGCATAAGCAGCATCATGTACCACGATGATATTATATTCTTTCGCAAATGCAACCACTTTTGCAAAAAAATCAAGATCGCACGTTGCCGCAGTGGGATTGTTCGGGTAATTGATGAACATAAGCCTGGCTTTTGCTGCGGTATCACGGGAAATAGCATCCAGATCAGGTATGAAGCCATTATTCTTCATAAGGGGCATGATGAAAGGTTCGCCACCCGCAAGAATAGTTCCCGCCCCATAAACCGGATATCCCGGATCGGGAATAAGAACCGTATCCCCAGGATTTACAAAAGCGAGAGGGATATGCCCGACACCCTCTTTTGAGCCGATCAGTGTGAGCACTTCACAAACGGGATCAAGTTCTATATTCCTGGTGCGTTTGTAATAAGCCGCCATGCTTTTTCTGAAGTCCGTCATTCCGGTATATGAAGGATACTGGTGGTTAGCCGGGTCGCGCGATGTTTCGTTCAGTCGCTCGATAATATGCGACTGTGTCGGAAGGTCGGGATCGCCGACACCGAGGTTGATAACATCCTTCCCCGCATTAACCGCTTCGTCTTTAAGTCTGTCTATGGAGGCGAAAAGATATGGTGGAAGCTTATCAAGCCGATCAGCGTAGTTGATTTTATCTGCCATATGTGTATCCCTATTTTGAGCTGTCAGTTTAACGATTTATATTACAATAATTTACATAAAAAAGTAAATTTAAACAAGTAAAAAAAATAAAAAAAAGAGATTATCAATCTGTTAAACCTAATTATGTAAAAAACAATAATTGCCCGGGATGACGTGAATCTGCCGGGTTTTCGTTGTAGGGGTTTGATTCATCAAATCCTTGCGATTGGTGATAATTTCATTATCTCCATACGAGAATAATTAATATTTATGAATAATCCGGATAAAGTAATAAAAAAAAGAAAAAGCCTGACTCCTGAATTCTGTCTTCATCTATGAGATGATTTACTTATTTACCCTCTCGCCTGATAAGAACAAAACCTCCTGCAAGTACAATTATTCCCCCGATGATCTTGATCAGTCCCATCGTATGCCCTAAAACGATAAATCCAAGCGCCGAAGACAGGACAACCTCCAGCATCATTATGATACATGCAGACCCGGTTTTAATATATCTGATACCGTAAACAAGCGAAAACTGCGCAAGTAAACCACAGACCGAAGCGAGCCCCAGCCAGGCGAGTTCTATGCCCTCAGGCACCATCATCCCTCCGGCAAGAAAGGGCAGTGAAACAATGACACCCATCAGCGAAGTGGCAAACATGATTGTTCCTGCGTTATCGGTATCCCTGAGTTTTCGTACAAAAGCCACCGCTCCGCCTGCAAATAATCCGTTAAGAAGTCCCCATACATACCCTGCCTGGGGATTGAAAGAGGCTGGATTCATCATAATAACAACACCGGCAATACTGAGAGAAAGGAGGCCGAGAACTGTCCTGTCGGTTTTCTCGCCGAACAAAACAGCAGCGAAGGTCACAGCGAAAAGCGGGTATGTGTATTTCAGGATAACCGCTTCGGCAATAGTGATAGTTGAAACCGCAAAAAAATAGAAAACTCCGCCGATCGAGGCGGCCAGAGCCCTCGCAATTAGAAGCCTATGATTTACCGGACGGATTCTGATTGTTCCCGCCGCATAGAGAACCACGATAAAAGCGGTCGAAACAGTAAACCGGGTAAATATAATCATACCCACCGGTATCGTTTCTGATGCCAAACGGACAAAAAGCGCCATTGCGGAAAAAAATACCGCTGTGCTGACCATCATAAACGAACCTATAAACTTTTTTTCGAGGAACCTATGCATGATAAAGTTTCAGATACCAGATTTGAAGTTAAGGGTAATTTCATTTTTATTTGATATAAAATCGAAAAATATAGATTACAAAGGATAGAACAGACATTCTTGTCTGATATATTCCAACCCGCTATAAAAGATCGATCGGGTCTACATCCACGGCTATGGCACAGGCGCTTTTCTGATGTTTTTCAACAGCATGCCGGACAACCGGTAGAAGCCGGATTATCCCTGTTGACTTCAGAAGGATATGTATCCTGTGACGTCCCCGTATGCGTGGAACAGACGCCTCAACAGGCCCGAGAATCTCCGTTTCATCAGGCAGGTATCTGGAGAAATATCCGGCAATGGCTTTCGATACTTTCTCAAGGGATTGTTTGTCGGTTGATGACAGTTCGACAAGGATGAGTCTCGAGAAAGGAGGATATCCCGCTTCTTTTCTGCCCGCAAGTTCCTTTTCGGCAAATGTGTCATAATCATGCGTCATAGCCGCAGTGACGGCGTAGTTGTCAGGATTGAAGGTTTGAAGTATAACAACGCCGGGAATATCCCCCCGTCCGGCTCTTCCCGCAACCTGTGTGATAAGCTGAAAGGTACGTTCGCCAGCCCTGAAATCAGGGATATAGAGCGATAAATCAGCGGAAATAATACCTACAAGGGTTACCCCGGGGAAATCATGTCCTTTGGCAACCATCTGTGTGCCGAGCAGAATAGGCACAGAACTTGTGCGGAATTCCTCAAGCAGCCGATAATGGGCGTCATGTGCGCTTGTTGTATCTGAATCCATGCGAATTATGGAATTGTTTCCGGCAATCTGTTCCAGTTCCTTCTCTATGCTCTGGGTTCCTTTGCCGCGATATTGCAGTTCGTTCGACCCGCATTCAGGGCAGTGTTCAAGCACCAGCTCCTTGTGACCGCACAAATGGCAGAGCGCAAGGCGTTTGGATGAGTGATAGGTGAGCGTAACCGCGCACTGCGGGCAGGTGAGGGCTTCTCCGCAGTCACGGCATTGAACACCGGTGGCGAAGCCACGGCGGTTAATCATTATGATACTCTTTTCTCCGCGTTCGATTCTGAGTCTGAGATCATCCCTCAACTGCCTGGAAACCGAAGATTTGTTTCCTTCAGCGCGTTCCATGCGCATATCCACTATACGCACCTCCGGCATGGGAAGTGATTTTACACGTTTTGAAAGAGTAAAGAGAACATATTTACCCTGTAAAGCGTTATGCCAGGATTCAATTGAGGGTGTGGCGGAACCGAGAACTACCGGGATACCGAGAAGATTTCCCCTTACGACAGCCACATCACGCGCATGATACCGCGGTGATGTATCAGCCTGTTTATACGATGTGTCGTGCTCTTCGTCGACAATGATGACACCGGGTGAGGGAAGAGGGGCAAATACAGCAGACCGGGGCCCGATTACCACATCGCATTTCCCGTCATGTATGAGATTCCACATGTCAAACCGTTCCCCGGGACTCATTGCAGAATGCAGCACTGCCACTCTGTCCGGAAAAACGGAAGAGAAGAAGCGCGTTGTCTGAGGAGTGAGAGAAATTTCAGGAACCAGTATAATAGCGCTCTTCCCCTTTTTTAACATTTCACGGACGATCTCGATGTACAAACGCGTTTTGCCGCTTCCTGTTACACCCTTCAACAGTACAGGCTGCGGTTTCGGAGAAGCGCTCTCATCCATGAACATCCGGAAAGCCACGAGTTGTTCTTCAGTGAGCGGATGATCGACATCGATACTGTCCTGGTCGAGCATTTTTGATCTTCTTAAAACTTCAACCTCGGTGTAATACGCAAATCCCGCAGCAACCACGGCGTTGACAACACCACGTGAAAAATCATATCGCTCAACAAACTCTGAAAAAGGCACACCGTCAGGAACTTTTGCAAGTATATCAACACATCGCGCCTGCTCCCTGGCGCGAGGATTGACAGTACCAACTGGAGTTTGTGTAGGTTTTATATAGCGTATTGTTTTCTGACGCACGGACGGTCTGTCAATTACTCTTTCGAGACGGACAAGTCCTTTTTTTTCAAGTGCATGAACAATGCTCGATACGTGGAAGGACATCATTCGGTCGAGATTTCTCAGTAAAACATGACCTTTTTCACGGATTATATCTAATACCTCTTTCTGGCGTTTTGTAAGTTTTATTCCGGTTTTTACCGGCGCCTCCACCGTATGTACCTTTATCCGTGACTGCACCATGGTGCCGGAAGGCATGGCGGTTTTGAGCACTTCGCCGACGGATGATACATAGTAATCCGCTATCCATTTTGCCAGTTCGAGCATCTGGCTGTCAAATACCGGCTCGTCGTCGATAATTTTTATCAGTGGTTTCAGTTTCGCCGTGGGAATATCACCAGGATTATCAAGAATACCGATAATAAAACCGGTAAGCACCCTTTTTCCGAACGGAACAAGCGCCCTGTGACCGACTTTCGCCAGAGAAGCAAGTTCTAAAGGAATACCATACGTGAAGGGAACGTTTATCGGCAGGGGAAGAGCAATTGAGGCATAAAGAACATTATTTTCTGTCATGGCAAGGTTATATTGGTATCAAAACTATTTTCAATGGTTTCTGTTGAATAAACAAAGTCAAATTATTAAGCTTTCAGAAAGATCAACCTCACCGTATCACCACAATGATACCTGCTGCAATAATAATGAGTATAAGAAATATAATGAAAAAGAGAACGTTATAGTTCGGTTCATCAATCTTCAGGCGTTTCCTTTCCGTTGAACTGTCCGGAAGAACAGGTTTCTCTATGGTTAATTCTTCGATACTATCGTCTATAATCGTTCTTGGCGCCTGTTCGACAGAGCTTTCATCTAAAACCGTTTCAGCGGTTTTTTCTTCGGTATCGTTGTCAGAAGATGAATCAGAAGCGGTTTCCTGTGTCCCGTTAAAAAGAGATGTCTGCAAATCTTCTTTCGCTGCAGCCTGCTCCCCGGGAGTATCATGGCCGGAATGTACTGGCGTCTGTGTGCCCTCAGTTTCAGAAGGTTGTGTTATTTCTTCCGGTTCATTTCCTTCGGATGTAGCTGTGTCAATGCCGGAGGATTCTGTGGTATCCGGGAGCGTTTCTTCGGCGGCATCGGATTCATCTTTCCCTACGGAAGCTTTATCAACTTCGGGGGAATGTTCGACAGGAGATTCTTTTTGATCATTTAATTTATCTGACTTTTTTCTTCGCTTGGTTTTTTTTCTTCTGGCGGGAATTTCTTCTATCGCTGCTGAATCGCTTTCCTGAGAAACTGTTTCCTCTTCAGAAGTTTTTTCTTCCTGCCCTTGTTTTTCATCTTGGATCGTTGAGGACTTTTTCTCAAATCTTGCAATAACATATTCAGAGTCCATTCCAATCTCTTTTGCATATTCACGAAGAAATGCCCGAATGTACGGAAGCGGAAGAACGGTAAAATTACCCTCTTCCAACGCTTCTAAAAGGTGCATGCGAATTCTCGTTGCCTTGTAAATATCTTCGAGGCTTACACCTTTTTTGAGCCTGATTTCCTTTAGTTCCTCATGTAAAGGTTTCATGCATCTAACTCCGCAGTAGATTTGTCCGGCTGGTTTCGAATTGACACGAAATATTCGAATTCCCCGTCGGAAAAAGTATAAAGTGCTTCCATGAGCCGCCTTAGGGGCAAGCCCATGACAGTAAAGTAACATCCCTGTATCGAAGAGATCAACACTGCGCCATAGCCCTGAATACCATAAGCCCCGGCCTTATCAAGCGGTTCTTCTGTCTCGACATACTTCCGGGCAAGATCGAGTGATATGCCGCGCATGGTTACATGTGTTTTTTCGTAACCGGAGAAAAGGTTATGGGTTTTCGCATCATACAGGGCAAAACCGGTATATACCGTATGGGTTTGTCCCTGCAGTATCATGATCATTTCCACCGCTTCTTCGGGAGAAACGGGTTTTTCGAAAATTTTTCCATCAAAAACTACTATTGTGTCCGATCCTATAATTATTCCATTTTCTCTCCGGTCTCCTACATCTTTTGCCTTGAGCTCGGAGAGAATGGTCACATACCTGTCAGGAGGCTCGCCGTTAACAACTCCCTCATCAACATTCGAGGGAATGCAGACAAAAGGATGTCCGGTCAACTTCAGAAGTTGGCGGCGGCGTGGAGATTTTGATGCCAGAACCAGTTCGCGCACTAAAGTTCTTTCGTATTCAAAATTATTGTTACAGGGCCGTCATTCACAATATCAACATGCATATACGCCCCGAAAATACCGCACTTTACTTCTATTCCGTTCTGGGTAAGAATATCCATAAATCTTTCATAGAAGTCGTTTGCTTTTTCCGGAGAAGCCGCTTCCCCGAAATAAGGCCTGAGTCCGCGCTTGACATCGCCGAGCAGGGTAAACTGGCTGACTACCATGATCTCTCCCTTTACATCGTTTACGGAAAGATTCATCTTACCGTCATCGTCGGG
Organism: Candidatus Latescibacterota bacterium; assembly: GCA_018656855.1. Lineage (GTDB taxonomy): Bacteria > Latescibacterota > Latescibacteria > Latescibacterales > Latescibacteraceae > JABHYP01. The sequence goes on from JABHYP010000795.1 coordinate 10,332, forward strand.
AAAAATCCTCAGGCCGATACATTTCCTTGCAAGAAGTTCCAGGTCTTGTTCGCAATCATCCTGATGAACGCCGAGAAAAATGAGTATGCCGCGGCCAATAGAAGAAACCTTTTGTCCCCCTACGGTTACGGAACTTCTCTCGACTCTCTGTACAAGACCTACCATAATTTTTATTATGAATAATTCGGATTAGCTTTTTTTACAACAAAGGGCGGTATTTCGATCAGAGAACGAAAAGACCGCCCTTAAATAATTACTTGGAGCAGAAAAAGTTATACAGATTCTTTCAACTTTTTGCCGGCTTTGAATTTTGGTACATTTGCCGCAGGAATGTTAATGGGCGCGCCGGTTGCAGGATTTCTTCCCATACGGGCGGCACGCTTGGAAACGGAGAATGTTCCAAAGCCAACAAGGCTCACCTTGTCACCTTTTGCAAGAGCTTTTTCAATATTGCTAAGTAT
>JABHYP010000796.1 GCA_018656855.1 Candidatus Latescibacterota bacterium
CCGAAACCGCCGACCCTTATTAAAGCAAAAGGCAGCAGTATAAACGACAGTACAATCGTAAGTATTCCCTGGAGCACATCGGTCATGGCCGCCGCCATAAATCCGCCCGCCATCCCATAGGAAACGAATAAAACAGTCATACCGATTACCGAGACAGTAAACGGTATCTGCCCATCAGTGACCATTTCGATAATCCTGCCTGATCCCAGAAGCATGATTCCCATATTCAACATCTGAATAATGATAGCCATTATTGAATAGAGGGTAGCAACGCTCTGATTGAAACGTCTATTAAAATAATCCGCACAGGTTACCACACGAAGACGTCTCCATACTGCGGACATAACCCAGTCGAATGGAGTTTTTAGAAGCCACAACCACTGGTACCATATTCCGGCGAGGCCGATCTGGTATGTTTTTGAGATTACTCCAACTGCCTGGTCTGAGTGTGTGCCTGTTCCGAAGTTCAACATGGCAGTCATAAACTTTCCGAGAGAGCGGCCTGCTAAAAAAAAGTCTCCGGTGGTTTTAACCTTTCGACTGCTCCAAAAACCGATAAAAACAATCAGAATGAGGTATCCGGCCAATACGATAATATCCAATAAATGAAGGCCTATCATAAATATCCTTTCGTTATTTTAATTATATTCATGCGCCTAATCGTGCTAAAAACATGGTAATAGCTATTGTTAAGAGGACAACAACCCATGCAATGAGAAAACCGACCCAGGTGATACGTTTCGGCCAGTAAATTTCCCAGTCGGGGTGTTTGAATATTTTTTCTGGTTTCTTGTCCGCTTTCATAAAAAGCCTCCTTCTTAACAGGACAAAATATGATTTATCAATTTTTTACAAGGGAGTACATGAAAAATTCTACTCAATAGGATAAATTCTTGTAACACCAGAAGCAAGTATTAAAATATTTTTCACACTAACTTCAAACATCATGAATTCATTTTTATTGACTTGAGCATTCACGATGTCTATACTTTTCTAATTGAAAATCCGCTGATGTATCTAAACCTACGTATTTATCCAGGGAATACATTCAGATGCCCATGAAGCCAAACAGTATTCAGCGATCTTCATTCTCACCGAACGTCTTCGCTATGATTGCTCTTTTAGCAGTCTGCATACTAATTTCATTTTTACTTGCCTCGCAGAGCACCTACTGGGTGATAGCCGCAATTATGGGCACTATACTTTTTACCGTCGGTTTTTTCAGTCCTGCAATATCACTCTACATTCTTATTTTCAGCATGCTGCTATCACCAGAATTCGGGGAACGTGATTTAACAGGGGAAGGATTTACTATCAGAATTGAAGATATTCTGCTAATTGTTATGGGATTTTCCTGGCTTGCGAAGGCATCTATTGAGAAAATAGGTCTTGTAGCTTACACGCAACTCAATAAACCGATAGCTCTCTATCTTCTTGCCTGTACATTTTCCACTGCCTGGGGCGTAGTTAACGATAATATCAGCTCTCCCATTACGGGTTTCTTTTTTATCCTTAAATATTTCGAATATTTCGTCGTGTTTTTCATCACAGTAAACTTTGTTAATTCAAAATCCCAGTTGAAAAAACTGTTATGGGCATTATTCATTACATACGTCATTGTTCTGATATTATCTTTCAGCCAAATTCCCCAGGGAGAAAGAATAACCGCACCTTTTGAGGGTGAGGGCGGTGAACCCAATACTCTCGGCGGATACCTGGTATTAATGATGGCTCTCACTATTGCACTGGCTTCCAATGTAAAAAGAATATTTTATAGGGCAACACTGTGGCTTCTTACTGTGCTCTGCTTTATAGCGATCCTTTTCACTCTTTCTCGGGCGACATGGCTGGCTTTAGCAGTTATGTATGTGTTTTTAATCATATTTATTAAAAAGAGAAATGTCCTTATTTTTATGTTGATTTTGGGCGCATTTCTTTCGCCGATTATTCTTCCCAAAGCTGTTTTATTCAGGTTCTACTATACATTCACGTCTGAAACGAAGGAACGGGGAGGGTTGCAACGTGGTATGCCAGGATATGGCTCCCCCGGTGGTAGTAAATTTGATTCATCGACCACAGATCGATTAGAAGCGATGCAAATGGTATTGAGAGACTTCCCAAAACATCCAATTTTTGGCTTCGGAGTCACCGGCCATTCATTTATTGATGCGCAGTACCACAGGGTGTTGATAGAGACGGGATTAGTCGGTTTAATCGCTTTTCTTTTTCTCTTATGGTCAATTGTGAGGATACTTTTGGATATCCGGAAAAAATACATGAATGATCCGCTTTATAATTCTTTAAGCACGGGGACTCTCTGCGCATTTTTCGGTCTGCTGGCCCACTCTATAGGCACGAATACTTTTATTATCGTACGAATTATGGAACCTTTCTGGTGCCTGATGGGACTCAATATTGTTATCTTAAATATTGAGAAAAAGACAAACGAATTAAGTGAACCGGTTTCCACTTAGAAATTTTAACTTCACTTTTTACTGTTCTTATACGTCCTGTATCCATCCCACATACCTTTCAAACCTGAAACAAGCGGCCTCAGGCTCAAGGTGATGATAATATCCCGCAAGAACTTGAAACACCGAATGGCAAACCATACAGGGAAAGTATATCGCGGAAAATGTTTGAGAAACAGGAGTGAAAAATTATGACCGTACCAGTAATTCACTTTCCCGATATCCTTTATCCGAGTTCCGCCGGATGAAACTCCGAGGTGTGTGAGAACTGCTTCAGGGGTGTACCTTAAGCGGTATCCCGACTTCCGAATACGCAGACAGACATCTGTTTCCTCAAAAAAAGCAGTGCCACCGAAGTTTGTATCAAAACCTCCGGTTTTTACAAGAATCTCGCGCTTAAACGACATATTCGCACCCTGAATGTGGTCAACTTCAATAGAATCTTCGAGGGTATATCCGCGATACAGCCCGCCTGTCCAATAATTAACTTTCCCGGTCTTGCCAGGGTGAACAAATTTTCGTGCTTCAGGGCGCGCCTCAACGATTTTTCCAGCGATGCCTCCAGTTGTTTCGCTTTTGTATGCTCGGATATGACCTTCAATAAATCCTTGTTCAGGTATGATGTCATCATCAACAAAAATCACTATTTCAGCTTTTGACAGCAAAAGCCCCTCATTGCGCCCATCGGGGAGGCCGCGGGACACGGCTCTGTGATAGAGGAGATGTTCATGAGACTCTGACATCTTTTGAATGTGTTCTGATGGTGTATCGCTCTGATCGCATACAATGATCCTAAAATCCGGATATTTGTCATTGAGAAGCTTTTCTACTGTGCTGATTGTTATCTCTTCCCTGTTTCTCGTAGGAATAATCACATCAACTGAAGTGTTCATTTTCTTTTCATCAATTCTGTCAAGGATTTCAATAATATCGCTGCGTCCTGCGATTCTGCCAGCTCGATATACCAGCCGAAAGAGCGGATTTTCAATGTAAGGCTTTATGAGTTCGGGGTAATCGCCGAATTTCTCCCTGTCATAGGGCACTAGATTCCGAAAACTTTCACGCAGGTAGAGAGTCCCTGCTTCCTCAAAAGAATCGGTTTCGTAATCTTCCCTGATATGGATTTTTGCATACGAAGCAAGAGTGGGAAATGTTGTAAAGTCGTTCAGTTTTCTCCATTCTTCCCAGTATTTTCTCTGTACGAGGCTTGCCGGATCATCGAGACTGGCAATATGAAATGATGTTGTTTCCCAGATATATATCCGCTTATAATAGAGTGGATAGATCACTTCACGGAACCGGCCGGTTCTCCTGTGATACAATTCGGGGGAATAGGTAAACAGCCATTCTTCATGGTGCAGGAGCTGGTCGGGCGCTTGGTGAAACAAGTCGCCTTCCAAGCGTATATGGGGGAAATAAATCGCATAATATCGGTCAGGATCGAGCGAAAAAGCAAAATCTCTGATCCTCCCGAACGTGTTCTCGCCCTGGGTGCGGGCAATCATGTCGCCATCCCATCTTAGTATCCAGTGACAGGTGGTATTCAAGAGGGCGCGATCACATACCTCCCC
>JABHYP010000797.1 GCA_018656855.1 Candidatus Latescibacterota bacterium
TGGGTTAGGCCCTATAATTGCGTAATTGTCTGACTTTCAAGCCATTACTGCACACTGGAAGGTGGTAAATCACTATTCCAAATGGTAGAATAGCACCTTCAAGAGCCGTCGGATTGACGTTTACCAATACTCATCCACTTTCCTGCATCCCGAATTGGTTCGCCACTTGCCTTAGGAGTATATGTTTCAGTGAAGGTGCCACGGACAAATGCCCAGTCACCGCCCGAACTTCAGATCTGTCTTACCACAATTTCTTTTCTTAAAATTATGGATTTGTTTTATTCTTTAATTTTTAACTAAAATAGCAACTTGCGATGTTTCTTTTTCTTTTACCATCCAAGGACAATCACTCTTTTGAGGACAATGACCACAACCATAGATTCTTGCTAATAATGGTAAAATAATGAAAGAATTTACGATAAAAGCAACCATAATAATAAACAACAGACGATCGAAATCAATTGTTAGAAAAATTATTCCTTCTATTACTGGTATAATCCATAACGGAACTATGACAGGAATATGTATTTTGAATTTCTCTGCAAACTTATTTTCACTATTTTTTTCGCGAAATTTCGCTGCAATTTGTCCGTATCCACATGGACATGCCCTTGTGTTAAAAAAATGGCAATAAGGACAAACAAATAAAATAATCCATAAAGCTCCTACAATACCATAGATAATATAGACTCCAGCTGAGATTAGCCCAAATACAGACAATTTAAATCCTATAACATTAATAGTACCACCAATAACAATCATCAGTATATAAGGGAGATTATCAATAAATTCCTGAATATGCGTATATTCCTTTGGGGGACGATACTTATCGCAAGAGGTATTATTTTCTAAAACATCTTTGTTCTTCATCAGTTGAATTCCTTTTTTTTAAAACTCTCTTTTAACTGATATTCCCCACATCAAGTTCATGAGGTGTTAAATTTCGAAACAATCTTGTTTGTGAATGAATATTACCTCTTTTTACATTTTTCAACCAGCTTTTACAACCAGCTATTCGTGGTTTTCCCACAAGTTACTATTCGGAATGTCAGAAGTGGTGTCAACAATCATATCAACGTGATGTAATCACAGGGGAATATACGTTATACACCCTGTTCCGACATGCATAATAAACAGTACAGAGCGAGCAATCTTGTGTTATAAGTTGTAAAAGATATAACATAATAATTACAATTGAAAATATCAATACACTTGTTAAGGTTTGAATGGTGATAGATTAGAATACGTATCAGGAATTCTTCGGGATACCTAGGGATGGAGTGTGCAGAATATGTGGGTGTTTCTATCAGTTTTTATGGATTGCAGATTAGGTTATTGATCTAACATGTCCTTGAGAAAGTCACCAAAAATATTGAAAGACAACACGGACATTATAATCACGATTCCGGGAAAGACCGAAAGGTGAGGTGCGCTGAGAATATAATCTTTCCCTTCCATGAGAAGGGTTCCCCATTCCGGGTGAGGAGGTTGAACACCGAATCCGAGAAAACCGAGCGCCGAGACTGCGAGTATGGCTTTTGCCAGACCAATGGTGCCGAGCACGATTATATATGATACACTTGCCGGCAGAATGTGGCGGATAATAACGGCTGTGTCAGAGACTCCGGAGAGCTTTGCGGCTTTTACAAAATCCCGCTCCTTGACGGAAAGAGTGATTCCACGGACAAGCCGTGCATAGCGCATCCAGTTCACGAAGGAAAGGGCAAGCAGAAGATTCATTGTCCCCGGCCCCATGAATCCCGCCACAGCCATTGCCGCTATGATTTCGGGAAAAGCGAAGAATACATCCGTGATTCTCATGAGAATCTCATCTATTAGACCGCCGCGATAGCCTGAAATCAAACCGATGAGTACCCCCAGTATACAGGAAAATCCCACAATGGTAACTCCCAAGAGGATTGATATCCGTGCTCCACACAGAATACGGGATAAAAGACAACGTCCCAATGCATCATTCCCCATGATGTAATGTAGAGATGGTGGAGCAAGCCTCAGGGATACATCCGTTGTGACAGGATTATGCGGAGCGAGCGTCGGTCCCCACATTGCTGTTAAAAATACCATCAATGCAATAACCGATGCTACTGCGGGAAGAGGATTGTGCTTAACTACCATAAATAGTCTATTCACAACGTTTCCTTTATCGCCACGTTTCCTATGGTATATTCCTTTTTCTATCGAGTCAATCATAAGCGTATTCTCGGATCGAGATACCGGTACATGACGTCTACAAGAAAATTTATTACAACGAATACGATCGATGTAACAAGCACAACTCCCTGTATAAGAGGATAGTCCCTGTTGCTTACCGCGCTTACCATTAATTCCCCCAGTCCCGGCCATGCAAAGACGGTTTCCGTGATGACAGCTCCTTCAAGGATCATTCCGCATTCGAGTCCTGTAACTGTCACCACCGGAATCAGCACGTTTTTCAGAATATGTTTACCGAGCAATACCCGGCTTCCAATGCCTCTGGCGCGGAGAGCGAGGAGATATTCAGAACCCAGCGTCTCGATAACTGCTGATCGTAGAATCCGCGTGGTATACGCTGTCAACGCCGTGCCCAGGGTAACAGCGGGCAGAATGATGTGGAGCCATCCGCCGTGTCCGAAAACGGGGAACAGGTGTAGTTTTACTGAAAAAATGATAATCAGCATCAATCCCAGCCAGTAGTTTGGCATTGAGACACCGAGAACACCCACACCTACCCCGAGAGAATCAATCCATGTGCCTCTTTTGGCACCCGCAAGTATACCGAGGGGAACAGATATAAGAAACGCTATGAATAATGCGGCAGCGGCAAGCTCGAGCGTTCGTCTGAACCGGAAAACAATCAGTTCCCTGACAGGTGTTTCCTCCACCAGCGACATTCCTAAATCGAAAGAGAGAACATGTTTCAGCCAGAGGAAATACTGAACA
>JABHYP010000798.1 GCA_018656855.1 Candidatus Latescibacterota bacterium
AGAACGTTCACTGCGTCTCGGCGACCGTCTCGGCGGACATCTCGTGCAGGGACATGTTGATGGCACCGGGAGGATAACATCGAGAAAGGGAACTTCCGGCAACGTTCTTTTAGGCATAGCGCCTGAACCTGGGTTGGAACACTACATAGCTGAAAAAGGATCGGTTGCGGTGGATGGTGTCAGCCTGACCGTTACGTTTGCGAAAAAGGGAGAATTCGGTGTATCCATCATCCCTCATACGCTTCAGGCGACAACGCTCGAAAAAATCCGTAGCGGAGATATTGTGAATCTTGAAACCGACATAATCGCAAAATATGTTGAGAAACTTCTTGGGAGAGGCGGGAGTCTTACATTAAGTAATTTGGAAGAACTGGGGTTTTAATTGATTATTTTCTTGCAAAACAACAAAAAAAGCCCGGAATTTATAATAATATATTTGGAGAACATATAATGCCGGATTTCAGTCCTGTACAGGATGCGATTGATAATATTCGAAACGGAAAAATGGTTCTCGTTACCGATGACATTTCCAGGGATTCAGAAGGCGATCTCATAAAAGCCGCCGAACTGGTAACACCGGAAGACATTAATTTCTTTTTACGTGAAGCAGGTGGTCTTATTTCGGTAGCGGGTACCGGTGAACGTATCGAAAAACTTCACCTTGAACTTGTGGGCATAAGAACAAACACACTTAGAAATACTAACTTCGGTATCACCATTGATGCCAGCAAAGGCACGACATCCGGAGCTTCGGCAGCCGATCAGGCTACAACAATAAGGCTTTTTACGAACCCGGAAGCCGGGACTGCGGACTTTGCCAAGCCGGGGCATGTCACCACGCTTAAAGCGCTTGACGGCGGTGTGTTATCCCGCGCTGGTCATACCGAGGCGGCAGTCGATCTTGCCCGTCTGGCGGGAAAGCAGTCTGCCGGAGCGATGTGCACTGTTATGGACAAGGACGGCAATGTTGCGAAACTGTCGTATTTAAAAGAGTTTGCCCGGAAGCATGATTTAAAAATAATCTCCATCCGCGACCTTATTGCGTTCAGAAGAATAAAGGAAAAACTGATAGAGTGCGTTTCATCCGTATACTTTCCAACGAAATATGGAACGTTTATTCTCAAGGTTTATGAAAGCGAAATCGATGACCACCACCATCTTGCTCTTGTAAAAGGCGATATTACCACTGAAGAACCGGTTCTCGTCCGTGTCCATTCGGAATGCCTGACCGGCGATGTGTTCGGGTCGCTTCGCTGCGACTGCGGCGATCAGCTCTCACATGCCCTGTCGATTGTGGAGCGCGAAGGCCGCGGCGTGGTTTTGTACATGAGGCAGGAAGGCCGCGGCATCGGCCTGGTGAATAAGATCAAGGCATATAAGCTCCAGGATGAGGGTATTGACACTGTAGATGCCAATCTAATGCTCGGATTTCCTCCTGATCTTAGAGATTACGGTATTGGCGCGCAGATTCTTGCCGATCTCGGTATCAGAAAAATCAAGCTCATGACCAATAACCCGAAAAAAATCGTGGGGCTAGAGGGTTATGGACTCGAAATTGTTGAGAGGATTCCCATCGAACTGCCTGTAACTTGCGAAAATGAGTTTTATATGCAGACTAAAAAGGACAAAATGGGACATATTCTCAATATTAATAACTTTACAAATGAAAAGGAGCATAAAGGTGATAAAAACAATTCAGGGTGAACTTACAGCAAAAAACAAACGATATGCAGTTATAGTTTCACGTTTCAACGAACTTATTGGCAGTAAGCTCCTTGATGGAGCAATGGATTGCCTGAATCGCCACGATGTCAACGAGGACGATGTCACGATTTACTGGGTGCCCGGCGCATTCGAAATTCCGCTTGTGGCCAAAAAAGTTGCCGGATCAGGCTCCTTTGATGCAGTTATTTGCCTCGGCGCAGTTATCCGCGGCGAGACGCCCCACTTCGATTTTGTCGCTTCTGAAGCCTCAAAAGGAATCGCGCAGAGCAGCCTCGAAACGGGGATTCCGATTATTTTTGGCATTGTCACCACCGACACGGTTGAACAGGCTGTAAACAGGGCCGGAACAATCGCCGGCAACAGGGGTTTCGATGCTGCATTGGCTGCAATCGAGATGAGCAACCTCATAAGCAAAATCGGAGAATAAAAGGTGGCATCACGCCGAAAAGCACGTGAAGCACTGCTTAAAGCGCTTTATCTCAGCGAAAGCCGCCGGATTACAGTTAGAGAGGCTTTTTCGGAGATGGAAGCAGTAGACCATGAAATCGAGCAAACTCCCGTTGAACGGGAAGACCTTCCACTCGAACCTTTTGCGCTCGGTATCGAGGAGGGACAAAAGGAGTTTGCTCTTGCGCTTGCTTACAGGATTTCCAGAAAAAAAGACACATTTAACGAACAAATAAAAGCTGTTCTTGAGAACTGGGATTTTTCGAGAATATCGAGGATAGACAGGTATATCATGTGGATTGCCCTTGCGGAAATGACGAGTATGCCTGACATACCGCTGAATGTTTCATTTAATGAGGCAATCGAACTCGCAAAAAAATTCAGCTCGGGGAAAAGCTCTGGGTTTGTGAACGGGATTCTCGACTCTGTGGCACAAAATATGGGTCTTATTAAGAGAAACAATTAATTTTCAACTATTTCTTCCTACAATATTTTCAGGAATAAGATGTTAAAAAAAGAATTGAATACTGAAAAGATTTCAAGTATTGAACTATTTTGAAAGGTACCTAACTTTTGAATATTGAATTTTAAATAAGGAAAAGTAATGCCAGTCACAGTTACAGAATATTTTAGTAAAGGGCTGACGAAATTATTCGGTTCCAAAACCGAACGTGACATTAAAGCTCTTCAATCTTATGTTGACGAAATCAACAATATCTACGAGGGGCTCTCGGCGCTTTCAGATGAGCAGCTTCGCGGCAAAACCGACGAATTCAAACAACGCCTTGGAGATGGTGAAACTCCTGACGATATCATGACTGAAGCCTTTGCGGTTGTGAAGGAGACCTGCAGACGACTTCTAGGCAAAAAATGGACAGTCATAGGTCATGAAATCACCTGGGATATGGTACCTTTCGACTGCCAGCTTTTGGGAGCGATAGTACTCCATCAGGGGAAAATAACCGAAATGATAACTGGCGAGGGTAAAAGTCTCGTATCGACCATGCCCCTGTACCTTAACTCTCTCACCGGAAAAGGCGCTCATTTTATTACCGTGAACGACTATCTCGTACAGCGCGATGTTGAATGGTATGGTAAAATTTACGAATCGCTCGGAGTTTCGGTCGGTTACATAAAGCACGACATGCCCAGCGATAAACGCAAGCCCGCTTACGCCTGTGATATAACCTACGGTACCAATAACGAATTCGGTTTCGATTACCTCCGCGACAACATGGCTATCAGTATCGATGATGTGGTACAGCGTGAGTTTAACTATGCACTCGTCGACGAGGTGGATTCCGTTCTTATTGACGAGGCACGTACTCCGCTCATCATCAGCGGCCCGGTGGGCGTATCCACCCATAAGTATGCAGAGAT
>JABHYP010000799.1 GCA_018656855.1 Candidatus Latescibacterota bacterium
GAAGCTGAGATCATCGGAGTAGGGGCGAAAGAGTGGGGAAAGGGAGCGCTTCTCGGGCGGCTACGGTCATCGTTCAAGGGCGTAGATCTTGAATTTGTAGGAGGCCGTTTTCGCGAGCGTTACTTTGGTGGTTTTGGTTGGGAAGGAGGATTGCGATCTTTCGGTATCTGGGGTGAGGCTGCCCTCTTTGAGAGGAAAAAGGACAGGGAAGAGGTTCGCGGCGGATGGTCGGATGCCGCATTTTCGGGCGTTGCAGGTATCGATTATTCCATTGCGGATAATACGATTATCGGAGGCGCTCTAATGTACCAGGATTTCGGTGTCCGCGATCCGGAAGACCTTCACAGCCTACAAAATGAAGCACCTTACAGCGAGGGCTGGGTGTTTCTCGGTTCGTGCGCTTACGGTGTTATTACCTTTCACCGCCAGCTTCATCCGCTGGTGAATGGCGACATTGCAGGATTGATAAACCTTGTCGACAACTCAACCCTCTGGCAGCCGAGAATCACTGTCAGCACCGGGGACAATACTGATATTGCGTTCTACGGCTGGATAGGCGCCGGTAAGAAAACAGAAGGTGAAGGGCTCACGTTTAAAACCCGGTCCGAATTCGGCATGCTTCCGGACGGTGGAGGATTTTACGCGAGATGGTTTTTTTAAGGCGACAAATGATTTTTTGCTTCCGGACTGGTATTACTGGGCAGAGAATTTCATGACTTTTGGTTTAACCAGACTTTCGAAATCTTTGTATGACATTCTGATCAGTTCAGTGTGAGAACCTGAGTTGAATGCGATTTCCTCGTCTTCAGCCAGACTTTCTGCCACAAAGACTTCCATTCCATAAAGATTTCCAAAGGGCGGCATTGCGCCGACCTCACATTCCGGAAACATCTCTTTAAATTCATCCTCGCTTGCAAGTTCAACACTGTCAGCATGTATTATCTTCTTTAAAAGATAGAAATCAACCAGGTTGGAAGCAGGTAGAACCGCCATGGCCATTTCTCCATTGATCTTGACCATAACAGTTTTAGCGAGTTCCTTTCCCGGTATGTGGGAAGAAGCGGCGATTTCCTGAGCGGTAAACGCTGACGAGTGGCGGATGGTCACGTATTTAATGTTTTGGCTGTCAAGAAGATCCTTTAATTTTTTTACCGGCATGATAACCCCCTTTATTATTCTGTCACATGCAAGGATACAAAAGGACAGGGAAACTCAATACACTTCCATAAATGATATTTTTTTAAGAAGCTGCTCAAATCTCCTTTAAAATTTTAAAAGAAAGGCTTACTCTGGCACGGTATGCGACTACCTTCCCATTCTCAACTTTCATGTCAAGTTTATTAACTTCTGCGACTCTGAGATTTTTTAAAGTTTTGCCGGCAATTTCCACAGCATTTTTGGCTGCATCCTCCCATGAAATATCGCTTGTTCCTACCAGTTCAATAACTTTGTAAACACTGTCAGACATAACTTCCCCCTTTTATAGTGTGTTTTTGAAAATGAGATTTATTGCTTGAGAATTCATAAAAGATGAGAATTATCGAACTTTTCCTTTTCTAAAGACTATTTAATGATTGGATTGATTGAAAGTCAAGAACTTTCTGTTTATATCCATCTTTATAGTACTTTGCTCGGATTGGAAAAACGTTTTTTTTTTAATCAGTGTCAGATAGAACTGTCCGGTTAATAATTGTAGATTCATTTACTAAAGCACCCTTCCTGTCCTTCGGACACTCCCCTCAATCCTCCCAGAGGGAGTAAGTCCGGGGGTCAGAACAAAAAGGGCATATTATTTCATTTAATGCTTTTCGATTCCATCTTTGTTACGGCAGCCAGGCATAACCGATTTTGGTGAAGAACGTGCGGTTAGTCTGAGCTAAACCTATATCCTGATCCCCGATGGCGTTACTTGAATAACCGAGATAAAAAACAGTCTGTGGATTGACTTTGTATGAATAGAGAATTTGTCCGCCAAGTCTTCTCGATTGGGGATCTCTGTCATTGCTATAGAGGGCAGTATTATAGCGGTAATCGACGAATTGCAGGTTTGTCCTGATGAAGCTGCGCTTGTTGAACTGGTAGACGAGGCGCGCATTGCTGACATTTGCCGTGTAGAGCCGTCCCCCGCTGACACGCATGCGCTGGAAGTTGTGACCGACTTGCGTGATGAGATGCGTCCCGAACTTGTATTCGACAGAGGGAATTATTTGGAACTGGTTTCCCGGGCGCATGTTGGAGTAATCGATACGTTTGCTGAAACCAGTGCTTATACTGATATTAAGCGCTCCCGAGGGACGAATATTGGTAAAGAAATTCAGATTCCTGGTGTCGAATGTTTTTCCATTGTAATACTGCTTTCCCGTATATGTGTAAATGTAGGCTGATGTCTGTAGAGGGCCGGAGTAAGCAAGTCCAAAACTAAAAACACTTTGGAGCATCCGGCCATTGTGCTCCTGCAAATAGGTATAACCAGGGTTGATACTTATTCTGTTGAACCAGCTTCCGCTTTCGCGCAGCCATTTGTACGCCGACCCAACATTGGCGCCCCTTAATCCGACCTGGGAGATGAAACCGAGGTCAGCGCGGAAATCGGGGCTGAAATCACGGTAATTTGTGTATAAACCATATGATTCTGTGATATGGTTGTATGAAACATTCACCGCTGTTCCGCCGAAATTTGTATCTGGCTGTTCGAACTCATTCGAAACCTCGCC
>JABHYP010000800.1 GCA_018656855.1 Candidatus Latescibacterota bacterium
ACCGCATGTTACATTAAAAAGATGTTCTATAACCTTATTTCCAGTATAGAAGAAAAAGTGCTTTAGAAAATCTTCCTCCATACCCGATACCTTTAGAATGTAACTATTGATCCTGTCACGGATTTCATCCGGCGGCTTGCAGGTAAATGCATAAATTTCCGTACGATTACAGGTAGATACAACCACGCATTCGCGTATGCCGCTTAAATTATAGATATCTTTCAGCGCCGCAGAGATACTTTCTTTATTGAATGAGAATTTTTCACGTATTTCAACAGGCGCTGTTTTATATGAAATCCCTATCAGGATAAAGTTATCTTTTTCAAATCTCACCATATTTCTCATTCCTCTTAAAAACATACTTCATAAATGCATTGGAAAAAGGAGCCGGACTTTTCACATCCAGCCCCAATTCCCAGGTATAAAAATTATTGAAGAGCCTCAATCGAGTTAGTCAGCAACGCTTTCACATATTTAGGATTGTGAACGCCATTACTTCTGTCCTCCAAACACATCTGGTAATTCATCCTTGCACCAGCTATATCTGAAGAATAGGTTCCGGTGACAGCACTGCCTCCAGCTTCTTTCATTATACCAGCTTCAATGAGTAGTGCAGCAAGTTCTTCAAGCAACTCCTCGACTTCCGTTTGAGTATCACCTATATCAAACGACTCGATATCCGAATGACACGACTCGCAGCCTGCTGTATTCGGTACGAGTTCATCATGATAGTCATACCCCATCTTCATGGAATGTCCGCCAGCCTGAACGCCGTACGGTGCCGCCATGTGGCATGTCGTGCAGCCCTCGGTCACCATGGTCGTATGCGCTGAATTCGTATACGACATAGAACCGCTGACTTCGTAACCGCCGAAACCGGCCAGAATATTACCCTGCGGGCCGTGATGTGGTCCGAAGCGTGATGAAGTTACTTCATAATCACCACCACCTACCGCAAGCGTGTAACCGTACGGTCTACTCCTATGACAGGAAGCACAAAGACTGCCCTTGCCAAAGTCTACGGTTTCTGTAGCATCACCCATTGAAGTTGTTATTTCAACGGAACCGGTGACAACCACGTCATAATCTGTCTCGTCATAATTAGTATGGATGTTATGACAGGTACGGCAATTGGGTTGTGTAGGATTATCAATACCTACGGCATCTTCACCAGCAATAGACAGCCTGAATCCTTCACTTGAATGACATACAGCACAAGACGCTGAGCCACCTCGTTCAGAATTCCCGCCTGTTGCATGAGTCGATGCCTGATATTGTGCCTGCTTGGCAACAATTTCAGTTGAAATACTGTGACAGGTTCCGCATAAGGCCGTTCCATCGGCTCCATCGGCTCCATCGGCTCCATCATCACCCTTTGATCCTGTCAATTCTTCACATCCGATAAACACTGAAACCAGACAAACAAGAAAAATCCAGGTTAATACAATTGAGACAGCTTTTGTTTTCAAAAATATCCTCCTTCATTAAAGATGAACAAAATTGTGACAGCTTTTGTTTTTTTCAATAATATCCCCCTTCGTTAATGGTTAAAAAGAATTTTTGTGAACAATTTTATGGTTTATCCCGATTAGTAGCATTTATGAATATTGAAACAATTACTCCGAAAAAAGAGTATTGTAAAAACTTGCGTAACTAACTGAAATAAATATATGGGGAAAAAAAAGAAAAAATTGATGAAAGAAGGGGGATAAAGTGATTAGATAAAAACAATTACTTTGCTAAAATGTATTTGTTACAAACAGCAAACATTTTATTCATTGAATAAAGGTTATAAGAACGTTTTATGCTGATTTTTATTTTGAGTTTCGATAGTGAGCTTAAGCTGTATTTTTAAATATATATTCGATTTAAATCCATTGCCTATTATAGCTTTTTGAACTTTGATAATTTTTCTAAAGATTGTAAATAATTTCTCAGATTGACTTTCTTATTTTTTATTTTGAGTTTTGATCTAATGTTTTGATAGTGAGTTTTAACTGTATTTTCAGATATAAATATGATTTCCGAAATTTCTTTGGCAGTTTTGCCTTCTTTTATCAAGTTTGCAACACGAACTTCTGATGGAGAAAAATTTATTTGATCACTCATTAAAATTGTAGAAAAAGGTTTTATAATTTCTAGTAGATTTGATTCAAGAATGTCTACCAATGTTTTTTGACTTTCAACAAGAGAAGATTTTTTCAATTTTTCAAGATATGGATAAACCAGATTTTTTATATTCCCAAGAATATTTCTATAGATTTTATTCTTTTCACTCTCCTGATGTTCGAGGAGAACTTTCAATGCAATATTATACTCCTCAAGATTTTTTGATTTCATTTCCAATTTATTCTGTGTTTTCTTAAGCTTTTTTTCCGCTTGCTTGCGTTTGGTGATATCCATGGTATATTCTATTATCTGGATTAGATTGCCCTCTTTATCAAACAGTGGATAGCCATGAACTTCGAAATACCTTACTTCGCCATCGTTAATGTAATGTTCATGCTCCACGACAATAGGTTGTTTAGTCTTTTTTATTATTTCAATCGGACATTTATTCTTGGCACCCTTACACGGTTTGTTTTTATGATGTGTTAGTTTGAAACATTTAGAGTTTTCTGTTAAGATTCCGAATTGGGCAGCAGAATTTGCCATTTTTACAGTGTAATCATTAACATCGATAACATAAAAAGGCTGCGTTAGAGATTCTATTAAATTCTTCAAAAAATCATTTTGCTGGCGAATAACTTCTTCTGCTTTTTTTCGTTCAGTAATATCACGTGCAATGTGGAAAAATATTTTTTTACCATCAAGAGTTTTGAAATTCATCGGGTATATTGCTGATGAAACCCATGTTTTATAAAACGGGTCAAGTAAATCTTTTTCAATACATCGATCTTTTTGAAGAGCATCTTCAAGGGGACAGCCTGGAAATGAATCGTCAATTCCATGTATTACTTTTGGACAATAATGGCCTGCAACATCCTCAATATTCTTCCCTAAAACATTTAATACCATATCATTGGCTAGAAGTATATTATGGTCTTCATCGACAATTATCACAAAATAAGGAAAAACATTTATTATATTTTGTATTATTGACATAAAGGTCTTTTCAGAATATTTTTCATTTCCCATTTGTACACATACTCCTTAAGTTTATGTCCTTTTAATACTTCTTCCAGCTAAGTAATTCTTTTGGGTGACTCATTTAATTCATCAATAAGTTGTATTTTATTTTTTTGTTCATTAAAATAGCCCTACTAATGTGATTATACTCTCTTCTCCGTCTTTCCACAAGTATTTTTGCTTCATAGAGCGTGTCGAAGATTTTCCTATTTAATAGCTCATCACCAATACCTACTCAAAACCTTTACTATTAAATAACAGCGGTTGAGATAGACGAAAGGTTGTCTGCCGAAATATTGTCTAGAATTGAACTATTGCGGTACTGTACTGGTTAATGAAGAGCACTTTGGTATAAAACAGTGGATAGCTGTCTCTCGGTTATGATATTCAGTGCGATCCATTACACGCATCCCTACATATTCGACTCTTTTGCGGAAATAAATCTTGTTTCAATTGTACGAATATCATAATTTGAATTTGCTGAATGAATTATTCGGAGTTATTTGACCTCGTGAATTTGATATGGGAAAGCCGTCTTACAAAATTCAACAGAATAATAGTATTTCCCTTTTTGAAAATACATATTTTAGAGATATTTGCAAATAATGATTTTGAAACAACATATGCAAATAATTGTAAGCAGTTGAATTTATTAGGCATTAATTTCTAACAAAACTGAAAACGCACAGAAAATGCATCCTGATTCCTTCATGATCGGCTTCTTCTCTACTGTCAGCAAAGGACTCGTAAACGTTGACAACAATGCATATACTTGACTGGGCAATTGTCGCCTCCCTGCTGGTCTTTATCACCTCGGTTGTTATGCAGAGCAGGCGGCATGTGAAAAGCGTGGCGGATTTCCTCGTAGCAGGAAGATCGGTGGGGCGCAATATGATGGCGCTTGCAGAGGGCTCGGTCTGGATTGGCGCGGTAAATATAATCGCCATGTTCGAGATGTACTACAACGGCGGTTTTTCATCGATCTGGTGGAACCTCTTATTCGAGACGACATGGATTTTCATGGCGGTCAGCGGCTGGCTCCTTTACCGGTACCGCCAAACCCGCGCCCTAACGGTGGCACAGTTTCTCAATATGCGCTACAGTAAAAACGTCAGAATCGTGGCTGCTATCCTTGCCTGGACGGCAGGGGTCATCAACTTCGGCATATTTCCTGCAGTCGGGAGCCGTTTCTTCATCTATTTCTGCGGTCTGCCCGACCATTTCACGGTATTTGGCATAACCATATCTACCTTTCTTTTCATCATGGTCTCGCTGATCACGGTTTCGCTCTTTTACGTCTTTGTCGGAGGACAGGTCACAGTTGTAGTCGCCAATTTCTACCAAGGCGCGTTCACGAATATAGCGGGAATCATCATCGTCACCGTACTCTTCACGACCCATTTCAACTGGCATCACATCGTTGAAGCGT
>JABHYP010000801.1 GCA_018656855.1 Candidatus Latescibacterota bacterium
AGACGTCTGGCGATTTTAAAGGAAAAAGTTTTCTGTGACGGTAATGTTGTGATATGGGGGCCCGGTTCTGGAATTTCTGACGGTGAAAAGATCAGCACTGAGTCCGCATCCAAGCTCACCAGCTTCAATTTCACCATGCTTCCGGCAAATGCTCACCGCCGAATCCTTATCTCCAATTTCAATCATCCAATAACGAAAGATTTAGATGAATCAATGGTTATAGGCGGTCCTTTACCCTACGGTCCCATTCTTATACCAACTGACGGCACAGAGCTTGGTATTGCCTGGGCTAAAGGAGGTATGAACCATATCGGAATGTCATTGAAGGAGTTTGGCAAGGGTGCAGCGCGAAGCAGGAAGGGGATAGCATCACGCGGCAAAGGGGATTATAGTGCCATTTTCATGACAGCCGTTCAGATACCGGCATATCTTTGGCGTAATATTGCCCGTTATGCCGGCGCCCATGTTTATTGCGAGTCAAACGACATTCTGATGGCTGACAACTGTATTGTTGCATTGCATTCACTCAAATCCGGACAGAAAACAGTTTTGCTGCCAGAAAAATCACGCGTGTATGATTTAACAAAAAATAGATTAGTTTCACGGGGAACAAGAGTAATTAAATTTACTATCGAAGCACCTGAAACACGTGTATTCCATCTTGAACATTAAGCTTATAGGAGATAAATACCACTATAAGCTTTTATTTACGTTTGTTCGCTTTACTGAATTTAAACCTTGAAAATATACTTGCAAATGATATTGGAAGGAGATAATTTTCTAACATAAAAAAGAATGAAGATAATGTTGCATTTTATGATTTTTATATGGAGAATATTTATATAATGCTAAATAAGGAAGTGCTATAATGGAAAATGATACTGGTAATACACCTCTTCATCAAAGTGAGCAAAATAATAATGGTATAGTTGATGAAAATAAAGATGCTGATCAACGTGCTGTTGCCAGTGATTCTGAATTCATCATAAACATATTAAAAAAACTACCAATTTTTAAAGGACTTTCCAATTTTCAACACAAAAAAATATTTAAAATTTGTTACCACAAAAGATTTAATAAAGATCAATATTTATGTGAAGAAATAGACAAATCGAATGAGATGTATATTCTATTAAGTGGTAAATTGAAGGTTATTTATCGTGGGAAAACGTTGATAACTTACATATCACCAATAAGTTTGGTTGGTGAACTCGCGGTTTTTACCTCTGAACAGGGCTTTTCTTCGGTGATAGCAACCGAAAATAGTGCTGTACTAGCAATTCAGAAAGAAGATATTTTCACCCTTTTAAAAAATGACAGATCTATGACATTTTGTGTGCTTATGAATTTCATTTCAGAGCTTGCTAATAAACTTCGGAAAGATGATGAGATAATTGAAGAATTGCGGAAAAAAATACCGTCCAATAATTCAAAGGATCAATAAGATAATTTCTTTTAAAATTGAGACTTATTTTATAAGTACGCTGTCAGGGCTTTTTGGACTTGATTTATCTTCCACAATATCGACTTCTTCGGTGTAGAACTTCAGGCTATCTCCACCCGAGCGGAGGGATCAAACGGATTAGTGCGCACCGCTATTGAAAAAAGGTAGGGGTATTCAATACGGATATGGTTCATGTATTTCAGCCACTCGGAAACAAGCACGATATAAGCCCGTTTCATGTCACCTGAAAGGTGTTCGAGATCCTCATTGGTAAGATCGGTCAAACGTTCACGGTGTATAAGCTCGTCGGCAAGGTGGAACACTGCCCAAAGTAAATCGGTGAAGGAGTCGTGTTCTAGCATGTTTGGATTTTCCAAAAGACGAAGGAGAAACGATTTATGTGATTCTAAAAATATCTTTAGCTCATCCATGTTCTGTCTCTTACTGTTCATCCAGCAGGTTTCGTAGGTTAAAATGCTCTGGGCGCGATTAAAATCAGCATCTTTCCATGTGGTTTTAAACCTAAGTGCAGGAGTAACCTGCTCAGCATCCACCAGAAAGGGAGTCAACATTACCAAGAGTTCCGTTCCGGTTTCATTATAAAAAGCCCCAATCACCATATTAAGCTTTTTCAGAAGCACCTGCTTCTCCCTATAGCCCAGTATGCGATGCAAAATTAAGGTTACTAGGAGTACTTCAATCGGCACGAAGGCGATGTCGCCAACCATGTAAATGAAGATGTGGTGCGGATCGTGAAAAATGAAATAGTGTGCAACATAAAGAATGATAGAAAGAACTACCAGCGCTGCCCCAAGCAACATTTGCCAATTCAGTCGATTCATGGTTCACTTTCCCATGGTTAAAGTGGTATCTAATTACATTAAAATATGCAACTTTCCTATTTATAAAAGTAAATAAATGATTTACAGAAAATTGCTTAAATGCTTCCCATTCAGTATACTCATTTATTAAATGGATTGAAACGAAAATGTAACGCTTTTCTATATTTGCTTATTATAAACCATTTTTTTGTCTGAGTGGGCGTCAACGCTTACATTATAAACATCGCCCGCTCGCAAGCGTCCAGCTGTCACCAAGGGGCAACTTGTTACACTGCATACCATGAGATGATACTGCTTCTGCTGCGTGATAATAGATTCTAATTGATGAGGTAGGAGAGAAGTAATGAAGCTTAACAATAGAAATCACCGGCATTGCCGAATGTAATGTCCTGTACATTGATTTGTTATGCGAATCTCATTCACTGTAAATTATTCAATACAATGAAATTGATATGTGGAATATCAGTTTAAACTCGCATTTTCCCGGAACCACTTGGCCGCGCTGGAGTAGAAAGAACATATGCTTTCTTCGTGCACATCGATACTCAATTTGTATTCTGTCATCTTCATAATAAAAAGGAATTCTAATGAAAAATATCGGACGGCGGGGTTTTCTTAAAGTTGGGGCGGTTGGATCGGGAATTGTCGCGGGAGGCGGTTCAGACATCAGCCACGCTTATACGAGGGAGAAACACATGCGCGACCATCACCACTCGGGCAAGCC
>JABHYP010000802.1 GCA_018656855.1 Candidatus Latescibacterota bacterium
AGATGTATAGTCAGGATGATCATCATGCGGGGGATTATATTTTAGCGGATAGCGTTGCGGCCATGCGCCGTTAGAATACTGTGATTCAAGGATGAAGTCAATTGCCTTAAGGAGCGGGACACGGTATTGGGGATCAAGCGTCAGCATATATAATTCTAAAAGAAATTTTGTTGCACCGCTTGTTACACTGTCGTCATAGGTACAGTTGTTGTAATAGTGGTAGTATTCTTCCCAGCCCCAGCATTTAGACAATACTTCATCATACCATTTTTGGACTCCGGTCATGTCAAAGTCGATAAAGTAATGCCAGCCGCCAGCAGGATGCTGTCCCCATATGAGAGCGCTGGCAACTTTTTCAGCAAATCTCAGGTATTCAATATTCCCGGTTGTTTTATAGGCATCAAGAAGCATCATTCCAACTCCGATAGTACCCGGATCCTGAACCCATATCATAGTCTTACGCGCAGGAACTTCACCCCACTGGTCAGACAGGTCTGATGAGTATTTCCAAACAAAACCACCTCGGCAAGAGACATTATTCATCATGAAATCAGTGGCTTTTTTCATTGCGTTAAGGATTTCTTTTTCCTTTGGTTGTGCAGCGAATACGTTGGAAAAGTAGATACTCACAGAAAGAATAATTACAAAAAGGAGCGAAAAACGAATAAAACGTTGCATACAATTAACCTCCGGAAAAAAATATTAAAGGAATATAAGAATTTCTTTAAGTTTAACGAGAAAGTTTGACACAGTCAAATAATCTTTTTAATATTTTTCATCAATCTCATGTTTAATATAATTTCCCCCATTCATAATTTGCCAGATTTTAAATGAATGAAAAGTTGATTATATTGTATCTTTATAATATATTTCGCATTAGAATAAATATTCCACTTCAAAAATTATGTCGATATAAGCTCATGCAATATATTATTTGTAAATATTTGTAAAATAAGCATGTTTTCAAAAATGGTTATGTTATAAATTTAATAAATGTGTTGATGTTTTGTTCTAATTAAACGTGCAGTCATTATCCATTCATAGAGTAGTGTCGAATTACAAATATACGGTGTTATTGAAAGTTCAAGCTGACAAAAGTTGTTTTATAACAAAACTCCATTAATTATAATATAATTGAAAATGATTATCTAACTTCAACCGAACTGTATTGACCCAGTTTAAAAATATAAAGAAACCTTGTCAAAGCGAACAAGGTTTATATAAATAGAATACATTATATTAATCTACAGGAATATATATCATGTATTTACTCGGGTACGATGTCGGCAGCTCATCTATAAAAGCAACATTGCTAAATGCCGGGACAGGCGCGGTTATTGCTTCTGTGACCTCGCCGGACAGAGAACTGGAGATTATTGCAAAACAACCCGGATGGGCTGAACAGCGCCCTGAAATATGGTGGGATAATGTTCGCCTGGCAACGGGCATGATTCTGTCGGACAAACGGATAGATGCTGACGAGATACATGCAATAGGGATTTCTTATCAGATGCACGGCCTTGTCATTGTCGACAAAAACCGGAAGGTACTGAGACCCTCTATTATCTGGTGTGACAGCAGGGCTGTTGAAACAGGGGAGAGGGCATTTCGAGAAATAGGAGAGGCAACTTGTCTTGAACACCTCCTGAATTCACCGGGGAATTTCACCGCATCGAAATTAAAATGGGTGATGGAGAACGAGCCGGACATTTACTCTAAGGTTTATAAAGCAATGCTGCCCGGCGACTATATCGCAATGAAAATGACGGATGAAATAAAAACAACTCCTTCCGGTCTGTCAGAAGGGATAATGTGGGACTTCCAAAATCAAAATCTGGCAGATATTGTCCTCGATTATTACAATATTTCTCCTGATGTAATTCCTGATGTTGCCCCTACTTTTTCAATCCAGGGAGAAATGACAGTATCCGCAGCACAGGAACTCGGATTGAAGCCGGGCATAAAGGTAGCTTACAGAGCTGGAGACCAGCCAAATAACGCTTTTTCTCTTAATGTGTTAAACCCGGGAGAAATTGCCGCCAATGCCGGAACTTCCGGTGTAGTTTACGGTGTTTCAGACATGGCAAACTATGATCTGAAATCACGTGTAAATCCGTTTGTTCATGTTTCGCATACACCGGATAATCCCCGTTACGGTATACTGCTGTGTGTTAACGGAACCGGAATTTTAAACAGCTGGTTAAAACATAACTGTGTTACCAAAAACATGCCGTATAAACAAATGAATGAGCTTGCGCTTCAGATTCCGGTTGGCTCTGAAGGGCTTAGCATAATTCCGTATGGCAATGGTGCGGAAAGAACCCTCGAAAACAGGGATATTGGAGCATCGATACATAATATGCAGTTCAATATACACGACAGGCGTCATATTCTACGGGCGGCGCAGGAAGGTATAGTATTTGCGTTTAATTACGGCCTGGGGATTATGCGCGAAATGGGTGTTCACGTACAAGCTGTCAGGGCAGGGGATACGAACATGTTTCTGAGTCCGATCTTCAGGGAAGCCTTTGCCACTATTACCGATGCGGTTGTTGAACTTTACAATACCGACGGTTCTCAAGGAGCTGCGAGGGGAGCAGGTATTGGTTCGGGTCTGTACAAAACCCAACAGGAAGCCTTTATCGGGTTGGATAAAACTGATGTAATTCATCCGAAAAATGAACTGGTATCAGCGTACAGTGATGCGTACGAAAGATGGCTTGCTGTTTTGCATAATCAATAAAAAAAAAGCGGCATAACCTTTTTTTAGATTACACCGCTTGTGTTTCCTAATAGGAATCAAAGGTCGTAATACATAGCAAATTCCCATGGATGAGGGCGTTCACGGAGAGCGGTGACCTCATTTTCCATTTTGTAATGTATCCAGGTTTTGATAACATCCTCTGTAAATACATCGCCTTTCAATAGAAATTCATAATCACTTTCAAGCTCACGGAGAGCCTCTTCAAGCGATGCCGGCATGACAGGAACATCTGCAAGCTCTTCCGGTGGCAGATCATAGATATCTTTGTCCAGCGGATCACCGGGATCGATTTTATTCTGGATACCGTCAAGTCCTGCCATAAGCAAAGCGGAAAAGGCAAGATAGGGATTACAGCTTGGATCAGGATACCTGACTTCTACTCTCTTGGCTTTCGGGCTCATCGAATACATTGGAAATCTGAACG
>JABHYP010000080.1 GCA_018656855.1 Candidatus Latescibacterota bacterium
AGACCCATTGAATAAAGGTCGCTACGTGCATCGATCTCTTTCCCGCGCGCCTGTTCAGGGCTCATAAACTGTGGTGTGCCTATCACGGTGCCAGCCTGAGTAAGGCCTGTCCCCTGGACGGCGCGAGCTATTCCGTAATCCATAACAATCGCACGTTTACTATTGTCAAGCATTATGTTGTCGGGTTTCAGATCACGGTGGATAACGCCATGATCATGAGCGTAACCAAGCGCTGAACTGACATCCATTCCCCATTGAACGATATCATCGATGGGGAGTGTCCCCTGCTTTTTTATTTGGTCAGATATTGAACCGCCGGGGATATAGCTCATAACAAAATATACGAGATCTTTCTTCTCGCTGATCCGGTAGATTCGAACAATGTGAGGGTGTTCAAGATTGGCTGCAACCTGCGCCTCACGTTTGAAACGAATGACGAATTGTTCATCACGGAGAAACGACTGGGGAAGTAGTTTAATGGCAACTTCTCGTTCGAGAGCGATTTCACGGGCGTGATATACATTAGCCATGCCGCCTGAGCCGAGTTTACGGGTAATTTCATAACGTCCGACTAAGGTTTTACGGAGCAGTTCCAATTCCTCATCCACAGATAGGTCGTCAACGTTTCCGGGGGCGTCCTGCTGTTTTTGGCTGTCTTGAGATGGTATTCCAGAGGTTTCCTTTTGATCGCCCGTAACAAACTGTGTTTTATTGCCGGGAGTTTCCTGAAGACCTCCGGATATTTGACTCTTTTCTTCAGGCTCAATGCCTTGCCGGCCTTTTATATCTTCCTGGTCTTTTGAGGTTTTTACGGGTTCTGGCAGATCACCGCCTGTGTACAGTTGAGTTGATCCTGCCAGGCCGGAGCCGCAGCTAAAGCACGTTTTTCGATTTTCAGGGTTTGTTTTTCCACATTCAGGACACTTCATTTGAGTACCTCAGGGTATATGTGGTAATTAGCTATATTCTCAAGAGTTTCATAATGTAATGTTTGAATAATAAGAATATATTCTGCATAGTCAAAGAATAATTTAGGCCCTGTCGCTATAAAAAACCAGTCATCTGCAAGGCTTTTTTTAACAAGCCGGCGCCTCCCCAAATCAATATTATTCTTGGCTCAAGACTAGTTAACGTGTTTTTGCATGAAAATTTTAATATTCACGATGCAACGATAAAAAAATACTTGACAGACAGAAAAAAAACATTATATTAGCGGTTAGACCAATGGTCGAACCGATAGTATATAATATAAGTATAAAAAGGTAGTCTATATGCCGACCAAGCGATTTAAAAATGTTGATCAGGATCGAAAAAACAAGATTCTCGATGCTGCACGTGAAGAATTTATCCTAAACGGGTACGAGGGTGCCTCGCTTAATAATATCATCAGGGATGCGGAAATCAGCAAGGGATCGCTGTACTACTATTTTGAAGATAAAGCAGATATCTACATGACCGTGCTTGAAAACGCTATGCAGGAAATAAACATGAAAATCGGTGGAATAGCCGCAGGGGAATTTTCTGATGATTTCTGGAATGATGTGGAAAGTTACTGTAAAAAAACGATTCATATTACTTTTGAAAACCCTGAAATAATTAAGCTTTTTCGCGGACTTTACTATCTCTCTACCACTTTAACAAAACCTGAATCTGTTGCAGAATTTTATAATACCACTAAGGAATTTACCTCTGAAATTATCAAGCGGGGACAGAATATGGGGGCAGTACGTAAGGATATTCCGCTTGAACTGCTTGTCAACATAATTTTCAGTATGGGCGAAGCGATGGACCTCTGGTTTTTGGGAAGGTGGAATGAGTTCACACATGAAGAAATCGAGCGTGTTCCGCAAATCTATACGGAACTGTTTCGCAGAGTCGCCGGTACTGAACCGGTAAAAGGAGACATGAAGAAATGAAAACAAAGTGGCGTTTACACATAATGTTCTGGCTTGCTGTGTCGTCTTTTATAAACTCCGGTGCTGCCGATACACTCAGTACACTTGATGCACAGTCGCTCGTTCGTGAAATTGAAACACAGTATCAGGGGACAACATCCCACTCCATTATGCGGATGAAAGTAGTCACGGATGTCTGGACAAGAGAACTTGTTATGGAGTCATGGTCCGAAAGTCGTGATCGTTACATAGCCAGGATTATCTCCCCGAAAAAAGAAGAGGGCACTGCGACCCTTAAAATCGGAGACGAAATGTGGAATTACCTGCCGAAAATAGACCGTCTCATGAAGATTCCATCGAGCCTTATGGGCGATAGCTGGATGGGAAGTCATTTTACCAATGACGACCTGGTTAAAGAGAATAAAATCGATGAACTCTATACTTTTGAGATTGAGCGAATTGAAGGAGAACAGGTCT
>JABHYP010000081.1 GCA_018656855.1 Candidatus Latescibacterota bacterium
GCGCGTAATGAATTATACGATGCCTGATAAACTCCTTCCAGCACAAATCACACAGGTCTCCCCCGCTCTTGATCCTGAAACGCGGACATTCAAATCGGCTGTCTATATCGATAATCCCGATCTCATCCTGCGGCCGGGTATGTTTGTCAAGGCTGAAATTATCGTCGCAAGGGAGGACAGCACAATAGTAATACCAAAGGATATCATGCTCGCCCGCCGTAACAGCAAAACAGTGTTTGTGGTGGAAAAAAGCTTCGCCCGCGAACGAAGAATTACCGAAGGCCTTGAAAATCCCGACGAGGTTGAAGTTCTCGAAGGACTCAAAGAAGGTGAACGTCTTGTGGTCGAAGGTTTTGAGACACTGAGGAGCGGCTCAAAGGTGAAGATAATTCGATAAAAAGAAGTCAGAAATTAAAATGATGAAACCATTAATATTGATAAAGCTAAATAGTAAATAAATAAGCCTGAACCAAATTTTAAAAAATCCTTTGCGCTTTTGCGCCTTTGCGAGAGAAGAAAAAGAATTGAAAAAACTACCCCAATTTTCCGTTAATTACCCGATTACCATTGTCATGCTCATTCTGGCGGTGATTTTACTCGGATATATTTCATTTCAAAAACTTGGAATGGATCTATTCCCTGATATCAAAAATCCGAGAATCTTTGTGGAGTTAAAAGCGGGTGAGCTTCCGCCAGAGGAAATCGAGCAGAAGTATGTAAAAAATATCGAGTCACTGGCCATACGCCAAAAGAACGCTATTCAGGTATCATCCGTTTCACGTGTCGGTTCGGCACAGGTTACTGTGGAATATTCCTGGCAAACAAAAATGGATGAAGCGTTTCTGGACCTGCAGAAGGCTCTCTCAAATTTCAATCAAGATGATGATATTGACGAATTTTCGATTACACAGCATGACCCAAACGCCGATCCCATTATCCTTTTTGCGTTCTCTCACCCTGATATAACCGATATGGACGGACTCAGAAAAACGGCGGAATCCTACCTCCGTAATGAACTTATCCGCCTTGAGGGAATTGCCGATGTACGTCTTTTGGGACAAGAGGAAAAGGAAGTCCTGGTTGAGACCGAACCCTACCTGCTCGAAGCTTTTAATGTCACCCCATCCGTTCTTGCCAGCCGGATTAACGACCATAACCGGAACATTTCGGGCGGCTCGATTGAGGAAATGGGGCGCAGATATGTCATTAAGGGTGTGGGCGAATTCGGTTCGCTCGACGATATTGCGCATATTATCGTCGCCTACAGACAAGCAAATGAAACCGGCACAGAGAATCAGTCCGGCGAATTTTCCGACAGGATACCCATTTTTCTCAAGGATGTGGCCAACATACGTTTCAGGAATAAGGAACCCGAAAATATTGTTCGGATGGGCCAAAAACGCTGCATGGGTGTAGCCGTATACAAGGAGATGAAATACAATACTGTGAGAGCTGTGGAAGAGTTTACGAATACTCTCGAAAAGATCAGAAAAGCGCTCCCGGGCTATGAATTGACTGTCATTCAAAATAAAGGCGAATTCATTACATCAACAATTAATGAAGTGAAACAAACCGCATTGATCGGCATTCTGCTTGCAGTAATTGTGCTTTTCGTGTTCCTCAGGCGTATCGGTACAACCGCAGTAATAAGCGCCGCAATACCCATATCAATTATTGCCACTTTCAACCTCATGTATTTCAACGGCCTGACATTCAATATCATGACCCTTGGCGGGCTTGCACTCGGCGCTGGAATGCTCGTTGATAACGCTATCATCGTCATGGAGAACATTTTCCGCAACCTTGAATCAGGGCTTACGGTAAAAGAAGCGGCTGTGCTCGGTGCAAGCCAGGTGAGCGGATCTATCACCGCTGCAACACTTACTACCATCGTGGTGTTTCTGCCGATTGTCTATCTTCACGGTTCAGCCGGGGCGCTTTTCAAGGAACAGGCATGGACCGTTGCTTTTTCCCTTTTATCATCGCTTTTCGTCGCACTTCTCGTAATACCCATGCTTGCCTCACGGTTATTGAGAAAACCTCCGCCGAACACAAAACAAAAAGACTCGATACGGTTCCCAATGTACAGCGCATTTCTGAGGTATGTTCTGCGTGTAAGGTGGCTGGTTATCGGAATTGCCGCCGCCCTTGTTGCCGGGGCGATATATTTGATCCCTGTGCTGGGTAGTGAATTCATTCCAAAAACTGAGTTAAATGAATTTTCAATATACCTTAAACTTCCCGAAGGCACCGAACTCAACCGAACCGCAGATACTGCCGAAAGCATTTCAGAGAGTATCGGAAGTATCCTCGGAGATGATGTGAAAACGATATTCAGCGTTGCCGGCCCCTCACAGGAGACAGGTTTAAGCTCCGGATCTTTTTTTGAGGATGAAAACACAGCAACTATCACAATTGTCCTGAAAGAGAACCGCAGCACCTCAACAGATGAAATATTCAAACTCATAAGCGGCGTAATAGGGGAAATCCCCGACCTTGAGGCGCAGTTCATCCGTGAACAAACCGCTCTTGAACTGACACTTGGAACGGAGCAGGCTCCGATCGTTATCGAGATACAGGGAGAGGATATGGACATCCTCCAGAAACTTACAGGTCAGGTACACGAACAGGCGCTTACACTCGAAGACCTCTATAATGTCGAAACCAGTTTTGAAGAGGGACGCCCCGAAATTGATATTGTCCTTGACCGTGTCCGTGCAGGATTATACAACATCGGCATTAATGCAATAAGCTCACAGCTCAAAACACAGTTGACGGGAACATCAGCCGGGGAGTGGGAAACAGAGGGCGAACTAAAGGATATAACCATAGAACTCCCTAAAATCGCTACGAACCAGCTTGAAAACATAACCATCCCAAGCGGTGACAGGGTTATCAGGCTCTACGAGATAGCCGATATCCGAACCACACAGGCTCCAAAAGAAATTACCAGAAAGAACCAGGTACGCATCGGGAAAGTCACCGCGCACCTGAAAACAAATAAACCTCTCGATCATGTGGTACAGAGTATAATGAGTATGATGAGTGAAATATCTTTTCCATCCGAATACAGATACAGTATAGCCGGCGAGGAACAGAAACGTCAGGAAGCCTTTGGGAATCTTAAATTTGCCCTGATTTTATCCCTGATTCTCGTATACATGGTGCTGGCATCACAGTTTGAATCTCTGATTCATCCTTTTACAATCATACTTTCTATACCACTCGGCGTTGTGGGCGCTATTGCCATCTTTTTCATCCTGGGAAGATCGTTAAATATCATGGCATATATCGGAATTATCATGCTCGTGGGAATAGCTGTGAACGACTCGATTATTCTCATAGACGCGATTAACCAGTTGAAAAAGGAAGGGCTTTCCCGGACTGAAGCGATCATAGAAGCCGGACAGCGGCGTATCCGGCCTATTATCATGACCAGCCTGACAACAATCCTGGCTCTTTTGCCTCTTACTCTCGGTTTCGGAGAAGGAGCGGCGCTTCGCTCGCCCATGGCGCTTGCTGTAATCGGCGGTCTGATAACCTCGACACTATTGACACTCGTGGTAATCCCGTGCGTGTACTCTGTATTAGACAGACTGACGTTAAAAGGATAATACATAAAGCAAAGTTTATAGTTTATGGTTTGTGGTTTATAGAGTGAAGACAGAAACAGGGTAAAGGATAAATAATGAATACACAATTCTGAATCCGGATTCCCGCGATTAGCAAGATTACCAGGATATTTTCTTTTAATCCAGGCTAACCGTTAAATCCCAGAAATTCGGAATATTATTTCAAAAGTTCTTACCGAATTCCCGTAAAGCGGCAATCCTGGTTACTATCTTTATAACTTTGTAATTAGCCATTTAAATACTTTGAACTTGTAACCAATTCTTTCATAGACCATGAAATTCTTTCAATTAATAATCAACCGTAAAATATTTATCAGCATGTTATTCATCGGGCTGAGTCTTCTCGGGTACGTATCATACAGGCAACTCCCGGTGGAACTGATGCCCGATGTAGAATATCCTTTCCTGATCGTCCAGGTATCCAGTACACGAGATGTGAATCCACTGTATATGGAAAAACAGGCGATTATTCCCCTTGAAGGCGCAATCAGCACTCTCGATGGTATCACAAAAATAGAATCTTTCGCCCAGCAGCGCCAGGGAACAATATCTATCTATTATGACAGGAGTGTTAATCTCAGCTATGCTTACATAAAACTCCTGGAAAAGGTCAATGAACTCATATCCTCCCTTTCCGATGAATTCAACGTTCAGGTGGTTAAGATAGATACCGAACGCATAACCAATATGTTTATGGGTTTGCAGGTACGCGGAAGCGGTGGACTTGAAAGGGTACGAGCTATCATTGACAAAAGCATCCTCAAAGAATTTGAAAATATCGATGGTATTTCCAATGTCGAGGTCACAGGCGGCCGTGTAAAATCGGTCGAGATTGTCCTGAACGAAGAGGCATCAAAAGCATACAACCTCACCCCTTCAAAAATTCGTTCTCTCATTTCCAGTAACTCTGCGCGAAAAACTTTCGTCGGTCAGGCATACGAAAAAAGTAAAGGGTATTTCGTTAACCTCGTAGCAGACTATACGGATGTGCTGCAACTTGAAAATATCGTTATTGATCCGCTTGGCCCTGTTTTTTTAAAAGATATCTCAACTGTGAATTTCGGTCTCAAGGAGGAGACATCCATAAGCCGGGTTAACGGCAAAGACGCAGTCACCATCCAGCTTATCCGCGACGCCAATGTCAATCTTATTGAACTCTCACACATAACCAGAGACGTTATAGACCGCCTGAACAGTGAGCTTCGACCACAGGACATTGAAATCGTTATCCAGACCGACACGTCCGAAGAAATGGAAAAAAATATTGATCTTATTATCAATCTTGCCGTGACAGGCGGCTTACTGGCGGTTGTCATCC
>JABHYP010000082.1 GCA_018656855.1 Candidatus Latescibacterota bacterium
CCCGTCAAAAATGCAAATCCCTTCGGTAACTGTGGATACCAGAGACCTCAGGCCGGGGGAAGGAGAGGGCATCTGGATGTGTGACGTGGTCGTGGCAGCATATACAGATATTCTGGCAAATCGTATGCCGGATCATGGAAAACTCGAAGAACTGAGTTCTGCAGTTAGCGATATTCTGACGGATGCCGAAATTATACTCAACGCTGCGAAAGCACTTCCACTCATAAAGGGAGGAAGTACAGGACCAGAGTGGGAGAAATGTCATGATAATCAAATGATGCAGGAAATGACGTTCGGCCTCGTTTTCGTAAAGTTTGACTAGATTCCGGCGAGAAAAACTCGTCTACTTAGCAGTATAACAATACAGGTGAAAAATACAATGAATAGGGAAAAACACAATTTTTCGGATGCTATTCCGGTTGAAAGGCTGAAGATGCTTGAACGGCGTATTAAAGAACTTGAAAGCAGGATTGCCAGAGAAAAGGACCTCTTTATTGAAGAGGACCTCAAGGCCAGAGGGTTTAAGTAAATTATGAATTGAGAACATTATACAAGGGAGGTGTAAGTGATTCCTGAAACAGAATTCCGGATACTGTCTGTTTCATCTGCGGAACCTGTAGATCGAACAACCGAAGGAACGATAGCTGGATCGGGCTATAGCCTCGATCTCGGCACGATAGATACAACGGATGAAGCCCAGGACATCCCGGTGAAAGTTATATGGTGGCGTGTGAAGGATATGAAAGGCAATATGGAGATTAAGAACATACGAGTGTGGATTTCCGATACATTAGGTTATGTGGGCACAAATACATGGCATATGGATATAACCGATACATGGACTCAGGGCAAAACACCGGTGCAGGTTAAGACAGGGTCACCAGGCACTGCTCCCACATCTGAGCCCTCAGTCAACCTCACAAAGAACGGGAGCGGAAATATCACCGGAACAACACACGCAGAGACATCACAATATATCTATATAACGGGAAATATCGGTGTCAATGAAACGACAGGGCATAAAACAGGTTTAAAATTTGCATTGAAATACGACTATTAATGACTAAATAACATAAAGTTCCGTAACAAATAATACAGGATAAGAACATTAAGGCTATGGGATTAAGATTATTACATATTCCGAAAAATATATATAAACATTTCATTGAGTTGATTGTACGCCATATCGTTTTCGTATATGCAGTTGAAATCATGCTTATAGCAATATCAGTTGTTTTTGGTATTATAAGCGAGAATGGATTCATGGCGTGTGGCTCATAAATAATGAGGTGTCTGATGAATAAAAAATTGTTATATGTCGGAGGTGTTGTAGCGTTACTAGCTTCATTGGTGCTGTTTGAAAATGAAGGGCCTGTGACAGAAAGGCTTACACCGGAACAGGAAATAAGCTTCAGGAAAGCAGGTGAGGAGATTAAAAGCCTGAGGAAAAGTAACAGGCAAGTATTCAAGGCTCACAATGGTCAACTTACCACAAGAATATATACTATCGATAAATTATATTTTGATGCAAAAGATTCGGCATACAAGAAAACTGACCTGACTGTCTATGAGATATCCGATCTTGCTAAGTTGAATCCTTTTCGTACACACGACAAGTATGTTGATGCCGGTCCATATACAGCAACATGGTTTGATGATAAGCCCTATGACTATACTTTTTTAAAAAATGGAAAAAAAGTAAAGTACACAGCTCTTTTTGATACAATAGGAATAACAATAGAAACGAAACCAATATTTACTGGTATTAAACAGAATATTATTTTAAGAGATAGTACAGCAAGTACTGAATTATTCTGGCTAATAGAAACCGATGCAAATGTAAAAAAGGAAAATAATGAATTAGTATTCAGGGATTTAAAAGAAACAATAGTATTCAAAATGTCAGCATTTCAAATATGGGATGCAGATGATAAAATAATAAGATGTACAACCAGTTTTGATAATGACACATTAAAAGTAAATATTTTATTGCCGGAAAACGTAACATATCCGATAGCTGTTGATCCGACAACCACTACTATTAGCAGCTATGTGGCTGAGAGTGTAAGGAGGTCTGTAGCTGGCACATACGCAGAAAACAGAGATAATGACACCGGAAGCAATGGACATACAGGCACATATTTTTATGTTGGGCAATACTATGATGATGCTCCGGTAGAGAACGCACAGATTGATAGAGCCTTCTTTGCTTTTGAAATACCAAATCTTGCAAGTGTGTCTGCCTGTACACTTTATTGCAACGGTTATTCAGATGTATCCACCAACGATTTTGATATATATATTCACGGTGCAAATGAAGCAAGACCTGAAATAACAGGTGATAGAGCAGATTATTCACACTTTCATGGCAGACAGACCGGTCAAGTTCATAATGGTACCGTGTTGAATAATACTTGGAATTCATCATCTTATTCATCTGGCTGGAATAAATTTATATTCAATTCTTCAGGAATAGATTCAGTAGTAAATGCTGCATCTGATACATTATGGCTGTGTATGATTTCGAGGGAAGATTATGACAACAGCCAACCGGCAGTAGAAACCGGTGAATTTTTATATTTTGAGGGTCTTTCAGAAAATGCTCCTTATCTTGCATTAACATATACGGTAATTCCGAATAAACCTACCGATTTTGCTGTCGAAGATTCAACTTATACCTCATTGACCTTCGCGTGGGCGGATAATTCGGATGATGAAGATGGATTCTTTATTAAAAATGTTTCCGATACCACAACAGTCAAGTCAGTTGCTGCAAATACAGAAAGCGTGACGGTAACAGGATTAGATACAGATACTGAATATCAATTCTTCATTGTGGCATATCACAGCGGAGGAGAATCCGAATACTCGGTTAATGTTACGGCACGCACGAAATTCGCTTACAATTATAGCTATATAGACACACTGGATTTATCTGATTTCCTGACGCACAAGGTTTCAGCCGAGGCATTCACGAGCGCACGGAGTATAGCAAACTATGATTCAGTAATCTCAGCAGATATTGATACTCTTGGGCAAAGATTAAGAGGGAGTGGCTATGACCTGTTCAGGTCAAGTTTTGAAGTGTATGACATACCTCGCATGAACGCTGTTTCTGCCGGTACACTTATGGTATACCTGGTATCCGACAACTCAGTAACAGATTTTAATATTCAACTTTATAAAGGCTTGTGGGCGGAGGCAGATAGCGCCGGAGCCAGGTTTTATTCTTTCGATGGCTGGCAATCAGGCAACACGCCTTTTACCGCCACCTGTCTCATAGAACCGTGGAACACAACTTCTTTCTCTGCGGGTATTCTTAAACTGCCGTTGAATCCAGAAGGATTCAATGCCGCCATTTCAGCGAGTCAGGATACTCTGAGAGTTGTCATTGTCAGTAGCAGAGATTCCAGCGCAACGGAACCTACAAGCACTGAATATATTGTTTTAAACAACAGTACATCATCATTAAAACTTGTATGGGCATTGAACGACTCACTTCCTGCCGATTTCACAATGACCCCGGTATCACCGGACAGTATAATTGCAACCTGGCGTGACAGGACAGAAAGCGAAACAGGTTTCAGGCTCGTTAATGCAGCGGATACGACATTAGTTGCAGGTACTGATACGACCGAGGCAAACGTGGACTCCATGGGAGTAGGGGGACTAAGTGTCAACACCATTTACAGTTGGATGATCCAGATTGTCGGCGGTGATTATACAGACAGCCTGTCGGCGCCCGATTCTAAGTACACCCTTGCGAATGTACCAGGCAAGACCAGTTTGTTTTTCTCAGGCGGAGATGTGTTCGATGAATCCGGCAGCGCTAATCACGGAATAAACAACGGCGCGAGGATCGAACGTAACGTACAGAGCGCTGGTAATGACGCATATTATTTTAACGGTTCAAGTAATTATATAGATGCAGGCGATGTTTACAACGGATTAAAATCGATCGCTTTCAGAGTGAAGATTGACACAACAACAGTGGAATTGTTAGATCTGGATAGCGGAACACACACAATTGAAGTGACAGGAGGAACAGTGTCCGCAACAGGATTTTCTTCTCCTGCGACCTATATAGATGGAACGGTTTCATCCGCGATTGATACTGCCTGGCATCATGTTACAATAATCACTTCAACCGGTATAAATGCGCACACCGTTACCATTGGCAAAACAGGTTCGGATTATTTAAGAGGTTTCATGGATGACATACGTGCTTACAGCCGTGTCCTTTCAGCCAATGAAGCCGATTCACTCTCGCAGGGGCTTCCTATAAGTGCGGATAGTCTGAAACTCCATTATACTTTCGACCTTCCCGACAGCACAATGAAATTCGTTATAGACACAAACAACAATCCGTCATATACGAAATTTGCCATCCAGGATTCAGTGTCAGGGTGGCACATAGACGCCTCTGCGGAGCCTGAAACACTTCGCCCGGGAACGCTTGGTGAATGGGGATGGAAAACGCACTCGCAGTGGGGAACGGTAGCTGGAGATACGTTAGAGGGGATTATCCCTGACAGCCTTTATGTAGTCAAGGTCAAAGCTCGAAATGGAAATTGAATGGCCGGAAAAGCAAATAAACCGGAAACTGCAGCAAGGAGGATTACATCATGACTGAAACCGGATTCGGGCCAGGCAGTTACGCCTATATAAGCGCTGGAGTGCCAATAGCACCGGTGCTGTCAAATATCACCTCAGAAACGGTCACAATTTCCATCGGAGCGGACGATAACCGTTCTTATACCGAATATGCTCTTTTTAACGAGACCGATGCATCACATATAAACGCGTCCGGAACCAGTTCGGTAGATCCTGTCTGGCAAACCAGAAGCGCATGGGAAATGTTAACCGTACTTGGACTCAACCCTGTAACAACATACACACTCAAAGTGAAAGCGCGTAACCAGGCTGGTGTAGAGACGCAATATGGACAATATGCTAAGTTTACCACCTACAGCATGGAAAGTATTGAACTTCCGTTAGTTCTTGAGGTGGTGAAAGCTTCATCCACAATTTCCGCCCCCTCGTTCATGAGCGGCCTCAAGACCAGTATCCTGCTTGCCGGGAAAAGCCTTAACGATTTCGGATTCCATATAGACCGTATAAGCGGGCTTGACCTTCCGCGTGTAGTACCTGACGAAGAGCTTGTTCCAGGTGACCACACATGGCATGTGTGGGATGAATACTTTGCTCCAAAACGAATTGTCCTTGAAGGATACGTGCATGCCACCTCACCTGAAGATTTGAGATTGAGGCTTGCATACCTTAAAAGCTTTCTCGCCACTTTTGAAGGCAATCCATGGCGGTCAATCGCCCCGGTGATGCTTGAAAGGTCAGATATTCCAGATCGCCATTGGCTTGTCTATTATGAAGCCATAAATGCGGTTGAAACGCTTGGAAAACGGGATCTTTCATCAAGCGCACGGATTCAAGTAACAATGAAATGCCCGATGCCCTTTGCTGTATCAAACGAAATAATCCGTGTTATGTTCTCGGCGGCGGCGGGGACATTTAAGACAATCGACCTCGGAAATGCTCCTTCAGATGCTGTTTATGTGGTAAAAGGAGGGGCAACGAATCCGTCCTTTGCAGTGGGGGATATGGTATTTCACTGTGATTTTTCTGACGGGCTTTCTTTTGCGGATGTTGAAAATTCAGTTAACACCGGAACATATAATCCGGCAGCAAACGAACCAGGGGCATATCGTACGACGGATACCGGTACCGGCATTCTTGTTAATGGTGCTGATACACTGAGCTATACTGCAAAAGGTAACATAACCGATGGTTCGTGGGTCGTAGTTATTACTCCCCAATGGCAGAGCTCATCCCAGACTACGGATGTGACCATTATCGAACACAGGGGCGACGCTGATAATTATATACGCCTTTACTGGGATGGCTC
>JABHYP010000083.1 GCA_018656855.1 Candidatus Latescibacterota bacterium
ATTAAGGATGTTCACGAATTAAAAGTGGGAGATACAGTTACAGCTGCTCGTAAACGTACCGACGCTCCTTTGCCAGGTTATAACGAACCTAAGCCGATGGTGTTCAGCGGAATGTATCCTGAAAACCCGGATCATTTTAACGATCTGCGTGATGCGCTCGAACGTCTTGCTCTGAATGATTCCGCAATTGTTTATGAACCGGATAATTCGGTGTCTCTCGGATTTGGTTTTCGATGCGGTTTTCTTGGTATGCTTCATATCGAAATTATACAGGAACGACTCGATAGGGATTACGGGCTTGATATAATTACAACACTACCTTCAGTTGTTTACAAAATAACGTATAATGACGGTCATTGTGAATTTGTGAATAATCCGGCGCATTTTCCTGATACCTCTGAGATTAAATATATTGAAGAGCCTGTATTGAAAGCCCAGATAGTGGCTCCCAACGAGTACATCGGTGCCATCATGAAACTCACAAAAGATTACCGCGGCGTTTTTATTCGAACTGAATACCTTGACCCAACCAGAGTTAACATGGTTTATAAGCTCCCACTCGCTGAAACTGTTTATGATTTTTATGATAAAATGAAGAGCGTAACGAGAGGATATGCTTCATACGATTACGAATTTGATGGGTACGAGGAGTCAGATGTGATTAAACTTGATATTCTTATTAACGGTGAGCCTGTGGATGCGCTATCGACAATCCTGCACAGGGGCAAAGCAGAAAATATTGGCCGTAAGCTCGCATCAAAGCTCAAGGAACTTATTCCCCGCCAGATGTTTCAGGTCGCAATTCAAGCGGCTATCAATTCTCGTGTGATCGCAAGAACCAATATCAAGCCCCTCCGAAAAAATGTGACTGCTAAATGTTATGGAGGTGACATTACAAGGAAACGTAAGCTTCTGGAAAAACAAAAAGAAGGCAAAAAACGTATGAAAAGGGTAGGGCAGGTAAGAATCCCACAGGAAGCTTTTATGGCTATACTAAAAACTGATTAAAATAAAAAGACATGTGCCGGCGTAAATGTCATATATAATAACTATTCATGGTTTAAATTTATATTAGCTTTTCATTAAATTATCAGGAGGAACGGTGGCATCTATTAAAGACGAAAAAACTAGCAGTACAAAACCTGTAAGCGGTTTTGTCAAATTCAGAAAAGAGTGGATAGAGCCTCTTGTAATTGCGTTTATTCTTGCTGCGATAATCCGGTCTTTCATTATTCAACCGTTTAAAATACCTTCCGGGTCAATGGAAGACACGCTTCTTGTTGGCGACCAGTTGATGGCTGCAAAGTTCATTTATGGTATCAGGCTACCTTTCGCAAACGGTTTTCTTTTAAGATATAATGATCCTGAACCGGGTGATATTATTGTATTTAAATATCCAAAAGAGCCATCAAAAGATTTTATTAAGCGTTGTATTGCTGTTGGTGGACAGACTATTGAAGTTCGTGATAAGAATGTTTATGTTGATGGTGAATGCCAGGATTTGCCCGAACATGCAAAATTTATTGTGCAAAATATTCTTCCGAAGCAACTGGGACCCCGCGATA
The DNA here is from genome assembly GCA_018656855.1 of Candidatus Latescibacterota bacterium. Classification (GTDB taxonomy): domain Bacteria; phylum Latescibacterota; class Latescibacteria; order Latescibacterales; family Latescibacteraceae; genus JABHYP01. The sequence continues at coordinate 1,566 of JABHYP010000083.1, forward strand.
ATCACGGCCCGCTGGTTGTTCCTGAAGGCCATATGTTCATGATGGGAGACAACCGTGATAATTCAAATGACTCCCGTTTTTGGGGGTATGTTCCGTATGAAAATATAAAGGGGAAGGCGGTTATTATCTGGTGGAGCTGGAACAAGGAAGTACCCCTTTATGATTTGATTCACAGAGTAAGGTGGGGACGAATTTTCAGTATCATCAGATAACAATTTATATTGTTAACGCATCGTAAAATTATCTATATATGATTATTGTAAGCGACTTACCTGAATTTAAATATGTCATATACTCTCTCTATATTCATTTGCCTTTTTGCAGACAAAAATGCCCCTACTGTAATTTTGAAAGCGTAACCGGCGCTGAAGATCTTATAGAGAGTTATATTGAAGCTTTGATTAGCGAATTAAGTTACCGTTCCTGCAGTACTTTTAGTGGAATCCCCCTGACTATTTACATTGGCGGTGGAACACCTTCGCTTGTACCGGCCGGCAGCATTGCAAGAGTTGTAAAAGATTTCTCTTCCTGTTCGGATATAGAGTTCACTGTTGAAGCTAATCCGGAATC
>JABHYP010000084.1 GCA_018656855.1 Candidatus Latescibacterota bacterium
GGAAGGGGTGAACTTGTCGATTCACTCACATATGATAATAATTCCCCCTGGCCTGAAGCGGCTGATGGCAGCGGCGCCACGCTTTCTTTACGAAGTCCCGAGCTTGATAATGCCCTCCCCGAAAGTTGGGCTCAGTCCGAGATGTACGGCACTCCGGGTGAAAAAAATGAATATATTGTCAGTGTGGAAGAGGCGGATATCCCGAATGAATTGGTGTTTGACCAGAACTATCCTAATCCGTTCAATCCCGAAACAACGATTGAATTTACTCTCCCGGTCGAATCTTTCGTTGAGCTCTCCATATACAGCATTATAGGCCAGAAGGTTCGAACACTCATTTCGAGACCGATAACCGCCGGGCGGCATAGCGTTCGCTGGGACGGCAAGAATGAGCAGGGACAGCCTGTATCGTCGGGTGTGTATATTGCACGAATTACTATGGGAGATAAGATTGCGGCAAGGAGCATGATGCTGGTGAAGTAGTCAAAAAATAACCTTTTTGATATATGTATACATTTCATTTATTAAAATCTTTTTCTTACAATCCTGAACCTCTGACGTTACACTTTTATTATGGTTTTTCTTTCTCGCCTCATCGCTTCTACCACGTCTCTTGCCGGTTGCAACGTAGATTTGACAGGCACACAAAGAAATAGAATCCGCTTGATTTCATCAGGGAAGGTGTATATTTTTTAGATAATATAATACTCAAGAGCCAGACAATTATAGAAAAGGTGCAAAGTGAGTTTTCTCCGTATCGAGTTGCGCAGCATATACAGGGACTGTGCTGCTTGCTGTCAACTCGAATAACGAAATCAGCGAGAGGTAAAGCATGGCAACATGGCAATGTAATCTTTGCTCCCATATATACGATGAAGCAAAGGAGTCAACCAAGTGGGATAATCTCTCCGCGGATTGGGCCTGCCCCATCTGCGGCTCTCCTAAATCATCGTTCACCGATACTGCCGCACAAAAACAGTCGGTCGCAACTCCGGTTCAATCCGAAGAGCTTATTCCAGCCGTATACGAATGTGGCTTATGTTCACACATATATGAAGAAGTAAAAGAAGGGATAATGTGGACAGACCTTCCCGATAGTTATGCGTGCCAGGTATGTGGATCAGGCAAGAGCAGTTTCTCTCTTAAAGCAACCTCGGCAACGGCACCCATAACCGCTTCCGCATCAACAAATAACTTTGAAGAATATCTGGTCGAGTGGCGCCGTGTAACAGACGATTTCGAGACCCACATGAGGGACATCCATTACATGGCTGATACCGGACATTATATCATAGAACCCATGCGGACACGTATCCCCACTTTCTCCTGGGATGAAATCCTTATTAAAGGAACGCAACTTGCAAAGCTGCCGCTGAACAAGAGCCAGCCGGTACGCACTAAAACAGTCATCGGCCCGGGTGCGGCCGTACCACTTATTATCGAAAGCCCCATTATTGTCACACATATGTCATTCGGTGCCCTGTCACGGGAAGCCAAGCTGGCGTTGGCCAAGGGTAGCGCCAGAGTTAAGACGGCTATGTGTTCCGGCGAAGGCGGGATTCTGCCCGAGTCCTTGGCTGCCGCCTACAAATATATCTTCGAGTACGTTCCCAACAAGTACAGCGTGACGGATGAATACCTGCGTCAAGTCGATGCCGTGGAGATAAAGATCGGCCAATCGGCAAAACCCGGTATGGGCGGACACCTCCCTGGCCACAAGGTTACCCGCGAGATCGCTGCTATCCGTGGATTTCGTGAAGGTCAGGATATCATCAGCCCGTCACATTTTCCTGACATCCGCACTCGGGACGATCTTAAGAGTACCGTGGATCATCTACGCGAAAAAACCGGCGGGAAACCTGTCGGGATCAAACTGGCAGCCGGTCATATAGAGGATGATATTGACATTGCCCTTTACGCCGGCGCCGATTTTATAACTATCGACGGACGCGCGGGAGGAACAGGCGCAGCACCCAAGGTTGTAAAAAACGCGGCCTCGGTACCGACTATTTTTGCCCTTGCGAAAGCACGAAGCGTACTTGACGCCAAGGGGGCCGATAATGTAACCCTTATCATTACCGGCGGTTTTCGTGTTTCGTCAGACTTTGCCAAAGCGCTGGCAATGGGAGCGGATGCCATAGCGATTGGTACGGCCGCCATGATGGCAGTGGGATGCCAACAGTATCGTATATGCGATACAGGCAAGTGCCCTGTCGGTATTGCAACACATGATCCAGCCCTGCGCGCACGCCTGGACGTGGAGAAATCCGCTGCCCGTGTGGCAAATTTCTTCAAAGTCAGCACGGAAGAACTCAAGGATTTCGCCAGAATGAGCGGCAACGAAGATATTCATTACCTATCACAGGATGACTTGTGTACTACAAATTCAGAAATCTCAAACTATGCAGGTATTGAACACGTTTAAATCAAACCAAAAGGAGAAAAACATGGCAACAATGGACAACCTACAGGATGCGTTTGCTGGAGAGAGCCAAGCAAACCGGAAGTATTTGGCGTTCGCAAAAAAGGCTGAAGAAGACGGATTGCCACAGGTAGCGAAACTGTTCCGGGCGGCGGCAGAAGCCGAGACGGTGCATGCGCACGCTCATTTGCGTGTGATGGGAGGAATTAAAAGCACATCGGAGAACCTTGAGGTAGCAATCGAGGGTGAAGGAGTTGAATTCCAGGATATGTACCCTAAGTTTCTTGCTCAGGCACAGAAAGAGGGAATGAAACCGGCCGAGTTCTCGTTCAAGAATGCGTTGGCTGTGGAAGAGATCCATCACGGTTTGTATTCCAAGGCACTTGAATCCGTGAAAGGCGGCGGAGACTTACCCGCAACGTCTATCTACGTGTGTCCGGTCTGCGGTAATACAGTTGAGGGCGAAACCCCTGACACATGCCCGATCTGCAACGTTCCAGGTAGCAAATTTATTGAAATTGCATAGATGCAATAGGTACGGGGTCATGAAACAAAACGCCACGACCACGGTTTCTCTCTCAACAACGGGCTACGGAATTGTATGCCTGCACCAGTTGACCGTATGATGAGCGGACAGGCTGACTCGCGCCGCTGAGCTGAATCCGTTAAGAAAAAAGAGTTAACACCACACAACCAAAGGAAAAAAAATGTTTGCCGTGGAGAAATTATATTTTCACTTGTTAATCATCATTACGCTTCTATCGGTGTGCATTCTCGGTGGCTGTAAATGCTCGAAAAGAGATTCCGCAAAGGAAAAAAATAGCGGTACAAGTACCGTCTCAGTTGATTCAGCTTTCAGCATTAAGGAACGCCTTGGTAAACTGCTGTTTTTTGAGGAAAGTCTTTCTACACCTCCAGGCCAAGCCTGCTCAGCCTGCCACGCTCCGGAAGTAGCCTTTGCTGATCCGGAATCGGGTTTACCGGTTTCCAAAGGAGCCCGCCCTGGCCTATATGGCAATCGAAATGATATGCCGGCTGCCTATGCTGCTTATGTACCGCCCTTGCACCGCAACAAAGAGGAGGGTATCTGGGTTGGCGGACTATTCTGGGATGGTCGGGCGAACTCTTTGGCTGAACAGGCCCAGGGTCCGCCGCTAAATCCCTTGGAAATGGCCAATCCCGACACGCTAACTATTGCCGAGAAACTAAGAGCCCTTAGCTACGCCGAACTTTTCACTGAAGTATACGGCCCCGATGCCTTGAGCAATCCAAGCACAGCCTTCACCAATATGGCAGATGCCATTGAGGCCTATGAGAAAACATCCGAGGTGAGTCCATTCAGCTCGAAGTACGACCGCTGGCTGCGGGGAGAAATGGAACTAAGTAAGCAGGAACTGCTTGGGCTGAAACTTTTCGAGGATGAAGATAAAGGTAACTGTGCTGCTTGCCACCCAAGCAAATCCGCGGAGGAAGGCTCACCACCACTTTTCACTGATTTCACATATGATAACCTGGGTACACCACGGAATCCGGAAAATCCCTTCTACTCTTTGCCACCGGAGCTGAATCCCGACGGATTCGCATTCGTTGACTTAGGTTTGGGCAAGACTGTCAATGATCCGGCGCAGAATGGCAAGTTTCGTGTACCAACTCTTCGCAACGTGGCGATCACCTCTCCATATATGCACAATGGTGTTTTTAAGACGCTGTTCAATGTAATAGCCTTCTACAACACCCGCGATGTAGCTGAGTGGCCAAACCCGGAGGTCTCTGATAACGTAAACAAGGAGGAAATGGGGAACTTAGGGCTGACAAACCAGGAAATCGAGGATTTGGCTGTTTTCCTCAGAACACTAACCGACGATTGGAATAAGTTAGATTCAAACCAGCAATGAACGGATAAATCACTAAATAGAAAAACAGCTTTTTTTGAAATTTTCTAACAATCATTCCAGCAAATGCATATCTTGTTGTGTTAATGTTGGTTTAGCTAATTTTCAAATTTCATCTGTTTTTTCGCATGTTAGGTTGCTGAATTTACCGGCTCCGCTGAAACGAATAGTTAGGCTATAGATATCTTATTCACACTTATCAAAGGAGCTTCTCGTGGAAAAAAACATGGGTAACTTGGATAGAATAATAAGGACACTGCTTGCTTTTGTTGTAATCCTACTCTACTTGTTTGGATTAATAAGCGGCATAACTGCCATTATTCTTGGTATATTTGCAGTTATTTTTCTACTTACAAGCTTTGTTAGCTTCTGCCCTCTTTATGTACCGCTAAAGATATCAACACTCAGAAAGAGCGATAAAGAAAGATAAATTCTTCAAAAATACTATAATTACCTTTCTTTGACTACCATAAGATGGCGTTATAAAAACCATGATATATGCATATATTCTGAATCGGGGAGATAATGGTTTCAGGAGTTCTAAAAAAAGCCTTTAAACTAACTGGCCGTGTGCATATTATACGGCAATGAAAAACGGTGTAAACCTCAAAGCCAGAGAAGACGAATTATGTATAAACAACTCTGCAAATTAGATAAAAACAGCTTTCTTTATAAGCCATTTTGAAAACGGCTCAGAAAAGCAAGACGGAGAAGAAATAAATGAATCAATTTTATCATGTACTTATTATTTGTATGAACCAATATTGCAAAAGAGACACAGAGTAATGGCTGTAAAAAGATTTCTTATATTTCCCGTCTTGATACTTGTAATTTTCATTGTGCTGCGCTTTTTCTTTGAAAAGAATGACAGTGTACCATCTTTTGATGCTCATGAAACTTCGGACAAAATTGTATTCAACCGTATAATTTCCATGGCTCCCAATATCACGGAAACATTGTTCGCACTCGGCCTTGGAAACAGGGTTGCAGGAGTGACTGATTTCTGCAACTATCCATACGAAGCGCGTGAAAAAGCGAAAGTGGGCGGATATTTTAATCCGAATTATGAAGCCATTGCCGCTCTTGAACCCGATCTCGTATTTGTGCTTCCCGAACATGAAGAAATCCGTAACTATCTGAGGGTACTGGGAATACAGTATCGGGTAGTACACAATCGAACTGTCGGGGAGATACTCGATACGATTATGACAATCGGGAGAATTTGCGGTGTGGAGGAGCAAGCCCGGGAAATGGTTGAAGACATTAACTATCGTATGGATAATATCCAGAAACGTACAGAAAGTAAACCGCACCCAAGTGTTTTGATAGTGATAAGCAGGACGATAGGAACCGGTTCCCTGAAGGATGTGTGTGTTGCCGGTAAAAACACTTCGTATGACGAATTGATAACATTTGCGGGCGGGCGAAATGCTTATGTGGGAGTTAGTATAACTTACCCTGCCCTTTCCGCCGAGGGGCTGCTTAACATTAATCCGGATATTATTATTGACCTGATTCCCGATACTGAAAGCAAAGGCCTGGACGAAAACATGTTCTTAAAAGAGTGGGAAAGTGTTTCGAGCCTTGAAGCGGTTAACAATAATCGTGTGTATATTATAAGTAATGATTATGCTTTTATACCGGGCCCGCGGTTTATAATATTCCTTGAAGACCTGGCACGAATAATATGTCCTGAAATCAAAACGAGCTCCTTATGAAACCAATTATTGAAATTAACGATTTTTCGTTCTCACTGGGAAATAAGGTAATCCTTGATTCCATCTCACTTACGGTTTTCGAGGGTGAATACTTCTCCATTATCGGTCCTAACGGCGCAGGAAAAACGACTCTTCTCAGGTGTTTAATGCGTATCTTTCTAGGCGGAAAAGGCGTTATCAATATAGTAGAAAAGCCGCTTGATAAATACCGCCAGAAAGAACTGGCGAAGCTGATAAGCTATGTTCCACAGGGCAACAGCCGCTCGATGCCGTTCACAGTGGAGGAATTTCTCATGATGGGGCGCTACCCCTATCTCAGTCCGTTTACGTCGTTTACTCATGAGGACAGGCAGGCGGTGAAAGATGCGCTCGTGCTCACGGAAACAGCTCATTTGGCAAACAGAAGGCTTAACACTCTGAGCGGCGGTGAACGTCAGACAGTCTGTATCGCCTCTGCTCTCGCCCAGGGCGCGCGTATCATGCTCCTCGATGAACCTACAACCTTTCTCGATCCTAAACACGAAAGCGATATCCTCAGAATAATTAAAAAAATCAACCGGGAACATGACATCACGGTAGTTTCTGTTACTCATAATATCAACAATGCGGCGCTGCACAGCGACAGAATCGGTATACTCAAAAACGGCAGGGTTGTGTTTTCAGGGAGCGCAGGGGATGTGATGAATAATATCGTACTGGAAAATGTATATGAAAAATCATTTGGTTTTGTGAAACATCCGGGTACCGGAACGTTAATTATTCTTCCGGAGGCCGAGAAACCATGAATAAAAACGCTGTTCTGCTCCTTATAGCCATTTCTACACTAATTATTATTACACTTGCTCCATTCATGGGCATGGAGCGCATACCTTTCGGGACTGTTTTAAAACCTGAGTATGGTGACATTAAAACCGAGATTTTCTGGAAAATCAGAATACCGCGCATCCTGACAGCTTTCTGCGCTGGCGCTGTTCTCGGCGTAAGCGGTATGGCATTCCAGGCGTTGTTCAGAAATCCGCTTGCCACACCGTTTACTCTGGGTGTCTCAAGCGGCGCTGCTTTCGGAGCCGCGGTCTATGTGAAACTCGGATTCCTGTTTTCATTTCTGGGACTGTCCGGCCAGTCGCTCAGTTCATTTGCGGGAGCGCTTATCGCAATATTTATCGTTTACGGATTGACGCAGGTGAAAAAAGGTTTTTCAACCGCCACTATGCTGCTTGCAGGCGTGGCAGTAAGCTTTTTTTTCTCGAGTTTTATTCTTTTTATACAGTACCTGAGCGATTTTACACATTCGTTCCGAATTCTTCGATGGCTCATGGGTGGGTTTGAACTGGTCGGGTACCGCCCGGTCGTAACAATTCTGCCCTTCGTGGCAATCGGAGGAGCAATCGTACTTATCCTTACGCGTGAATTGAACCTTATGCTGCTTGGAGAGGATATAGCTTTAAGCCGCGGTGTTAATGTAAAAAGGGTTAAAACGTTACTCTTTTTCGCGACATCCCTCATGGTCGGAGGTGTTGTTTCAATTACAGGTCCGATAGGATTCGTGGGAATGATGGCTCCTCATATCTGTCGTTTACTGATTGGTCATGATCACCACTACCTTACACCAGCGACATTCATGTTCGGTGGCATCTTCCTCGTGTTCTGCGATACCATTTCCAGAATGCTTATCGCTCCGGCGGAAATACCTGTCGGTGTTATTACCGCGCTTCTCGGGGGGCCATTTTTCATCTGGCTGCTTCTTTGCGGCTCTTCTGAACGGAGTATAGTGAGCGAGTAAATAATTAATCACCGGAGTTATACAATGAAAGGATATATACAAGTTTATACCGGCAATGGAAAAGGAAAGACTACCGCCGCAATAGGCCTTGCCATACGTGCTGCCGGAGCCGGCATGAAAGTTTTATTTGCACAGTTTGTGAAGGGTGTGGAATATAGCGAGATAAAATCGATGAGAAAGTTTGCTGATGTGATTACAGTTAAACAGTACGGGCGAGAAAATTTTATTATTGATAAACCCGGCGAGGAAGATATACGGTGTGCGGTCAGGGGTCTGGAAGAAGTGAAACGTCTCATAACATCGGGGAAATACGACATGGTGATACTTGACGAAGCAAATATCGCCGTGCACTTAAGCTTATTTTCCGCCCGCGACCTTATTGATGTAATGGATGCAAAGCCGGATAATATGGAGCTTGTCATTACCGGACGCTGTGCCGACTCAAAGGTTATAGACAGGGCTGATCTGGTTACGGAAATGGTTGAGGTCAAACATTACTATCAAAACGGAGTACAGTCACGTCCCGGTATAGAAAAATAAGCGAAGTAAGCTGCAGCCGATACCTTCATACATCCTCTATTTTACGGAATTATTCCGTACTTAATAAAATCTTATCTGACATCCCGGATAAAGATAACGCTTGTCAGCACCTTAAAAATGTATCATCTTTTCCAGTTCTGAGTTTATTTAGCCAGGTTAATTCTTCTGTTTCTAACAAAGCCCTAAAAACTATTGAAAAAAATATTTTGATATAACACAATAATTATGGTGGTTTAAATGTATGAGAATATTCTAGGGACAATCGGCAAGACTCCTCTTGTGAAAATTAACAAGCTCAATCCTAGTAAAAATGTTTTAATATACGCAAAAATTGATGGTTTTAACCCGACCGGGAGCATAAAGGATAGAATCGCATTAAAAATGATTGAACAAGCCGAATTAGAGGGCGCGTTAACAAAGGGAAAAACAATCATAGAACCGACATCCGGCAATACCGGCATAAGCCTGGCTATGATCGGTGTGATAAAGGGTTATGCTGTTGAGATAGTTATGAGCGAAGCGGTATCCATCGAGAGAAGAAAAATGATAGAGGCGTTCGGCGCGAAAGTAACCCTGACAGATGCAAAACTTGGCACCGACGGCGCAATAAGGAAAGCAAGGGAACTTATCGAGAAGAATCCAGATGACTATTTCATGCCGGACCAGTTTTCAAACGAGTACAATAAACTCGCTCATTACAAAACAACCGCGGAAGAGATAATGAAAGAAGCTGACGGCAACATAGATTATTTTGTTTCGTCGATCGGAACATCGGGCACGATTATGGGTGTGGGGAAAGCGCTGAAAGAAAGATACTCTGATATAAAAATCGTATGCGCGCACCCGGTGGCGGGGCACTATATACAGGGATTGAAGAACATGGAAGAAGCTATAGTACCCTCAATTTACGATCCTTCCGAGATTGATCAAACCATAATGGTGGGAAATGAAGAAGCATTTGAAACGGCGAGAAGAATTGTCCGTGAGGAGGGTATCTTTGTCGGAATGAGCAGCGGTGCTGCGATGTACGCCGCAATCAAAGTTGCAAAGACTATTGACAGTGGAACAATAATTGTTGTGTTTCCAGACAGGGGAGAAAAGTATTTGAGCACCGATTTGTTTCATTTCACGTCTTGAATTTATTAAGGCAAATGTGGTATAAGAAAGATCATTATAACAATATGTGTCTGAAATATCCGGAATAAACAATAAAGAGATATACAATAGAAAGCAGGAAACAGAAGCAACAAAATGTCTGAACCACCGCCGCTTGCGCCTGTGAGCCTTTATTTTAACACACCAACACCGACAACAACCCTACCGCTTTCGTTACCAAAAGGACTCTCATATCTATACTCTTTTTTTAGAATTCAATTCTTTCAATACAGCGCCCCCTGAAAAAGCTATACGGGGTTATTATCTTAATAGAAGCATTTTTTTGTTATCCAGCAGGCGCCCCTGTCTTAAGCCTACAATGTAAACACCGGAAGTAACTTCCCTGTTCTCATCGTCCGTACCGTTCCATATTATTGAATGCTGCCCCGCACTTTGTGTATTGTTAAAAAGTGTTTTAATACGCTGTCCCTGTGAAGTATATATCGAAATATTAACTTCACCCTCTTTAACCAGTATATAATTAATAGTTGTACTCATATTGAAAGGATTAGGGAAGTTTTGTGACAAGTCAAACGTGAGAGGCACAATATCCTGTAAAGTTCCGATTTTCCCGGATATCGTTCTGTTTTCACCATTTAACGGAACCATAATATTTCGGAAGCTTCTCATATCGACGCTTGACATGCCAACACTGAAATGCCCACTGCCGATAACTTCAAATTCAACATTAATAATGTTTTCTCCTGAAATAGATATGCCCTCACTCAGATTGCCAAGAACAACCGTATTTGCAATCAGATTTCCCTCAGAAGTTTTAAACTGGACGGGAGTATTATAATAGTTATTAACGGAATCAAAACCTGAAGTTACTTTATTTACCTTGAGAATATTATCAGTAAAATTAAGAACTATTTCCGCACCCAGAAAACCGTTTATATCTCCGGGTGTGAACGATACTAAGAACGTATCGCCTACCTTATAATCTTGCTCATTCCAGTTTAAACCGGCTGTAAATAATGATGGCGCCCCTTTTGCCGCAATTACCGGTTTTACAGTAACATCAGAATTTTGATACTGATACCAGTTATACATCATGGAAAATGCAACCATGTCCTCAAAGTCAATAACGCCATCCGGGGGATAAGGATAACCCTCGCTGTACCATGGGGGAATTCCGGCAATATTTTCTCCATCAGGCTTTCCTACAATATCACCCTTATTATTACCCGCATTCCAATAAGCAACAAGCTGAGCAAAATCATAGAAATCCACATTCATGTTATAATCGAAATCCCCAAGCAGAGTCGGGCCTGCATATTTAGGAGCAATTGCAAAATTTGAAAAGTGAGTTACTTTTGCGGAAATAATGTTATATGAAGTATCGACTATAATATCGGAAATACCTTCTGCTTCCAATTTTCCGGAAAGCGTTACATAAAACAACCTAATGTCCATCGGATCTATTCCAAGATTACTCAAAAGCGTACTATTGTATGGAATAGAAATTTCAACGGGCTCATTGAAAACATAAGGGCTGACCACTTCACTATCCACAATTACTTCAAATGTTACTGCTGAAATAATATCTCCTTCATATTCAACTTCTTTTTTATCGTTATCGACTCTTGCAAAAGAAGGCAGTTTAACGGCTATACTGATTTCTTCAGAAATGCTGTTTAAAGGGAAAAACAGTTTTGCACCGTTCATAAAATCAAGCGGATAGGTAAATTCCTCGATAGGAATCTGTTCATTCACAATAATTTCCGGCAGGGTTGCTTCCTTTAAAGAAACAGTAACATCAGTTATGTTTGACACAAGATCATCTCTTACGGTTACTGAGGCAACAATAAATCCTTTGCCTCCTTCGATGGCGGTAAACTTTCCATCCTCATCGATTTCACCCACTTCTCCGACAACCGACCAGTGTATGGCTGCTGATTCAACGATATTACCGATAGTATCATAAGCAATAGCAGAATACATGATATTCTCGCCAATATTCACTGCGGCATCTTCCGGCGAAATCACAATTTCTTCTATTACAATATCCAGCACGACATTAATTTTTGTTAAGAGTGTATCGGCAAGACCGCCTGCACCAGATACTAATATTGATACAGGAATACCTTTGCCCGTATCATCACTTCCCGGCGTTCCCGATAAAATTCCCTGGGTATCTATCGTTAACCATCCCGGACTTTCAAGCAGCGCAAAGGTGAAAGTATCACCTTCGTCAGGATCATCAGCAAACAAGGTATCCGAATATACTATACCTTCTGTAGCATCCCATAACTCTGTAGTTAAGAATACCGGAGGATTGTTAACATTTAATACATTTATTGTTGTAGAGAAAGTATCGGTAAGGCCGCCTGCATCAGATACTGAAACTGATACTGTAATATCAGCGCCAACATCGTCATTATCGGGCGTTCCCGATAAAATCCCCTGGGTATCTACCGTTAACCATTCCGGATTTTCAAGCAGTGTAAAGGTAAGAGTATCGTCTTTGTTCGGATCATCAACAACCAGGGTGTAAGAATATTCTATACCCTCCGTGGCATTCTGTAACTCTGCAGTTAAGAATACCGGAGGATTGTTGACATATAATACATTTATTGTTGCAGAGAAGGTATCGGTAAGACCGCCTGCATCAGATACTGAAACTGATACTGTAATATCAGCGCCAACATCGTCATCACCGGGCGTTCCCAACAACAATCCAGTACTTGCGTCAATAGAAAGCCACTCCGGTCCGGATATAAGCTGAAACGTAACTGTATCCAGCGAATCAGGATCAGATGCTTCTATTACTACAGCGTATGACAGATTAACTTTCGCATCCGGCAGTGATGTTGTTATAATTGTTGGACTTTGATTCTTGGTAGATATAACTTCTTCAGCAACATTAAGGTTTAATGTTATCTCATCCGAAAGGCCGCCTTTATCGGTAACACTTATTACTACAGCAATATCTTTACCCGTATCACCATCACCGGGCGTTCCCGACAACAATCCAGTACTTGCGTCAATAGAGAGCCACTCCGGCCCGGATACCAGTTGAAAAATAACTGTATCCAGCGAATCAGGATCGAATGTTTCTATTACTACAGCGTATGACAGATTAATTTTCGCATCCGGCAGTGATGTTGTTATAATTGACGGTTGATTATTCTTATCATCGGCGCCACCCTCACCCTGAACATCTATAGTATATGTCTCCTCGTGGCTCGTGCCGGCAACCTCATTCACGCGGATGACCACAGGGATTCCATAGCCAACATCGGCAGCGGCGGGCATACCTCCGAATTCTCCGGCAGCGGAGTCAAACTTGAGCCACTGCGGACCCGATATAAGCTGGAATGAGTCATCAGGATTCTTCTTCGTAAGCATATAGTAGTAAGGCATGTTCACTATAGCCATCGGGAGGAACATATCGCCGGGCATTCCGCCCTCGCTGAACACATCCAGCATATAATCGTAATTCTTGTCCATTCCAGTACTGCCGGTTACCCTTATCATAACAGGGAAGTCCATAACAACATCTGCGGCAGTGGGCATGCCTCCGAGTACGCCTGTGTTCTGATCGAGTGTCAGCCAGTATGGGCCGGACATAAGCTCGTACGTATAGGGAGGTGTCATAGCAGGATCGATTACTGAAACCATGTAATAGTATGGCATATTCACTGTTGCAGGGGGAAGTTCATTTTCGACCATTCCGCCCTCGCTGAATACATCCAGCATATAATTATAATCCTTGTCCATTCCAGTACTGCCGGTTACCCTTATCATTACAGGGAAGTCCATAACAACATCAGCGGCTGCGGGCATGCCTCCGAGTACGCCCGTATTCTGATCCAGTGTCAGCCAGTAAGGACCGGACATTAGTTCGTATGTATAGGGTGGAGTAATTGCCGTATCCGTTACTGGAACCATATAGTAGTAGGGCATATTTACTGTTGCAGGGGGAAGTTCATTTTCGGCCGGCCCACCCTCGCTGAATACATCGAGCATATAATCGTAATTCTTGTCCATTCCAGTACTGCCGGTTACCCTTATCATTACAGGGAAGTCCATAACAACATCGGCGGCTGCGGGCATTCCTCCGAGTACGCCCGTATTCTGATCCAGTGTCAGCCAGTATGGGCCGGACATAAGTTCGTATGTATAGGGTGGAGTAATTGCCGTATCCGTTACTGGAACCATATAGTAGTAGGGCATATTTACTGTTGCAGGGGGAAGTTCATTTTCGGCC
>JABHYP010000085.1 GCA_018656855.1 Candidatus Latescibacterota bacterium
ATTGGGCTGAGAAGATTAAACCAGCGTACATGGCGGCATCGCTGCCTACGGGATTTAATTTTCCCGATGATTCGCCGTGCAGTCGTATTATTGAGGACTGTATTATACCAACGGGAAAAGAACTTGACCTTCCGTTTGCGTTGATGATAGGAGTGAAGCGCCAGGCAAATCCGGACCTGAAGCTTGCCGGGGACAGCGTCGGCAAATCGCCGATTTCAGCACTTGAAAATCTTTTAAGAAAATATCCCGATAACAAATTCCTTACCACCATGCTTTCGAGAGAAAACCAGCACGAGTTGTGTGTTACAGCGCGTAAGTTTTCCAATCTCATGATTTTCGGGTGCTGGTGGTTTTTAAACAATCCGAGTATTATTGAGGAAATGACCCGCGAGAGGCTGGAACTTCTCGGCTTCTCAATGATTCCGCAGCATTCCGACGCGCGCGTTCTTGACCAGCTTATCTACAAGTGGAAACACTCGCGTAAAGTGATTTCCAAAGTGCTGGTGGAAAAATACGCTGACCTGCTTGATGCCGGGTGGAAGATAAGCAGAGAAGAGATTAAGAGAGATGTCGAATTGTTGTTCGGTGGAATTTTTGAGAAATTTGTGGGGAAATAAGGATGTACGCTTATCAAGTTAAAACATCAAAGATAAAAAAATGTCTAAAAATATTTTATATATATGTTTGTTTTTACATAACTCACCCCTCGGTCCCCTCTCTAATATTAGAGAGGGGATGATCACATAGTTCCCCCTCTATTGCAGGGCAAGAGAGGGGGTTAGGGGGTGAGTTCGGGGAGCAGGGAGGAGGAGGAAGCTGTTTTGACTTTATAAGTATAAATTAATTTATGAATAATCCAGGAGAAGGATTACTGTTATGAAACGGTTATTGCTCTTTCCATTAATACTTTCTATTCTGCTGGGCTGCGCAGGTGAACCCGGCAATGTCAAAAGTGAAAAAGCGGTTAATGAAGTCCTTGAGGGAAAACGTACGGAAGCCAATGCGGCATGGTGGGGATTCGATGAGGCCGATGCCACTGAAGATATTCAGTCCGCACTTAATTCAGGGGCAGAGAGAGTTATTGTCCCGAACATGGGAAAAGACTGGATCGTGCGTCCCATAAAGCTTGCTGGAAACCAGGAAGTCATTTTCGAGGAAGGCATTATCGTTACCGCAAAAAAAGGCGAATTTAAAGGGAAAGGCGACTGCCTGTTCAGCGCTACAGGTCTTGATAACATAACACTCCGCGGATACGGTGCGACCCTTCGAATGCAGAAGAAGGACTATATGACCGATGCGTACGATAAGGCGGAATGGCGTATGGTGCTTGGAATTAGAAGCTGCAGTAATGTCGAAATACTTGGCCTGACACTTAAAGACAGCGGCGGCGACGGCATTTATCTCGGTGTATCCGGAGACCGTAAATGGTGCAGCAATATACATATCAAGGATGTTGTATGCGATAACAACTACCGTCAGGGAATAAGCGTTATCAGCGCAGAGAATCTGCTTATCGAGGACTGTATCCTGAATAATACCGGCGGTACGGCGCCCCGTGCGGGTATAGACCTCGAACCGAACAATTCAAGTGAAAGATTGACCAACTGCGTTATAAAAAACTGCGTGATGGAAAATAATGAAGGGGCGGGTATACTCCTGTATCTACGCAATCTCTCCTCTGAATCGGAAGATGTTTCGGTCACTTTTGAAAACTGCCGTGTGACCAGCGAAAAAGGTTCTGGAATCGTTCTGGGCGCTGTTCCCGACAATGGAGCAGATGGTTTTGTTGAATTCAGGGATTGCGTTGTTGACGGCACCGCTCTGTACGGCGCGAGAGTTTATGATAAATCAGCCGACAGGATGCGTGTCCGGTTTGTACGCTGTACCTGGAAGGGCACTGCAGGAAATGAGACAGATGATGATAATCCCGCACCGTTATGGATATATCTCAGGCGGCCGGAGATTACAAGGAAGTACGGCGGGATAGATTTTATTGATTGTAATATCGAGGACAACAGGGACAGGCCTTTTCTCGCGGCTACGGAAAGGGAAAGCAGTTTTGGAGTAAATGACATAACAGGAACGGTTTCGGTGAAAAATCCTCATGGCGCATACATGAATGTCGGTTCCAATGCGAGCGGGGTCACACTTGAGTTTAAAACTCAGTAATCTTATAACCTGTTTTCGAGAAACCTCAATACCGCTTCGAAATGGAGATACATTAATTACAGCAAAAACGAGTGAGTTTTATTATTTAAGCAACAACATCTTCTTCGTCTCGCCCATCCCTTTCGCCTTCAGAGTGCAGAAGTAAAAACCTCACTTAATAAAAATATTTGCCTTTCTTTTATCTCTTACTTACATAGATATCTTTTATCAATTATCATGGCAATCATTTCATCATGGTTATCAGCGGTTCAGACTTTTTTCATTCCGGTTTTGTCACGAATGAAAAGGTATAAGGTTCATGTAGTTTGGTGCCGTATAAGTCCTCTGCATTAGTGTCAACTGTTACAGTATATTTGGAATTCTGCTTGAGAGAGCCTGATGGAATGAATGTAATCGATGTATTGCTTTCATTAGAACTATTTTTTGTGCCCCACTTGAATGTGCCCGATATCTCCGGTGTAATACTGAATGCTTTTTCAACCGTTGACTTGACCATGTATGTATTGAACCATAAGGTGATATAGGGATCATTAAGGCTGACGAAGAGTTCGCCATTTTTCGGATATGTTTGATATATTTTAACCACATCCGTAGTAAATGAAAATGTAAAGGATTCCCCTAATGATATACCATCCAGATCTTCGGCCTCTGCACCGATTTCAATCTCGTAGGTCGTTTCAGCGATATAAGGACCGCCGGTGTATATGGTCAGTTGATTTTTATCAGGCCAGATATAAACCCTCTCAATATCAGGAATCATAGTTATAGAAGATTCCGTCGATGTCTGATTCATGTTTCGGGGAAATGTAATTTGAATACCATTATATGAGATCAATCCTACATCGATATCTCCGTGGGAAGGTATCGTCTGAATGCCCTGAAGTGTGCTCGCAGACTGCACAGTGCTGAATGAGAATTTCAATGGAAATCTCAGATGGTTACCAGCAGTATCCTGAGCTGCAGTCGATAAAGTAACATGATAGGTCGTATCGGGATATGAATCCTTCTGTGCAAGAACATAAGTGAATGATGATATTTTACTGAATGTTGTTATTGTAGCACCGCTTTCGCCTGAAGCGTCACCACCGTACTTTTGATCATCTCCGTCCCTGGGTTTGTAGATAAAATTGCCCCAGTTGAAAATACCTTCCGATGACGGATCAGTTGAAAACGCTTCTTCGACACTTTCACGATCCATCGGTTGGGCGAAAGCAATCGAAACCGATACCCGTGAGTATTGATTGTCGAACACGATTTCATCCAGATCATACGGATAATGATATGAAACCAAATCAGGCACATTCGATAGATCAACCTCTCCGATATAAGTCGTTCCTGCGCCTTCAACAAAGACATTGCAGCGGGTATAGGTTCCGTGGTTTTCGGCTCTGATTGTCAGGTCATAATTACCTATTGGAAGGTTTTCCAATCGGAAAGTACCGTCTTCAAGGTTAACCTCCGTTGAATCAATTGGTACTTCCTGGTTAATGATAACGGTGGCTGCCAAACCTGTCTGGAGAATTTTACCGACAATATCTCCATGATACGCATCATTGTAAAGGCGAGGATCATCGTTAATGATATTCTTTTCCTCGCATCCGATGAAAATGGCAGTAAGAAAAACAAGTAAATAATATTTCGGTTTCATGGCACACTCCTTTTTACGACATTCCCGATATCAAAAATCAAATATGATTTTTAATCGTTAAATATTATATTCATTTCACCAACACCATACTTCTTGCAAAAACCTTGTCCCCCATGCTAATCCGTGCGATATACACATCAGAAGATAAAGCCTGTCCGCTGTCGCTTTTTCCGTCCCAGCTTATTGAATGCAGTCCTGCAGTCATTGGCTCAGAGACGAGTATCCGTACTTTCTGGCCTGTAATGTTGTAAATGGAAAGATTAGCAACCGATTTGAACGGGAGGGTAAACTCGATAGTCGTGGAGAGATTGAAAGGATTGGGAAAGCTGCTGTTGATCTTCGGAAAGCTGATATGGGGTCGGCTTTCATTGACTGCGGTCACACCGTCTTCGATAAGGTACAGTTCGTAACTTGTAAGAACCCATTTCCTGTTCAGTGAGTCAAAAGCAATTCCAATGGTTTGTGAAGTGGTCATTGGACTATTATTAAAATCGTAGAATATCTTTGAATCATTATCAATAATATAAAATCCGCCTCTGGTTCCGATCCACTTTTTATCGTTTGTATCGATTTTCAAGACTCGAATATCATATGAGTAATAACCATCATTTAAAGTAAGTGATGTCCATATATCGCCATTAAAAATCTTTACTCCACCACAATAAATTCCTGCCCATATCTTCCCGTCGGAGTCAATTGCAATCGACGTAACATGATAATTGTCCAATAGCTGGACGGCTTCGTCTCCTTCTATCTTGTACAGGCCATTTGCGGAGCCAATCCAAACGTTGCTCCTTTTGTCGATTGCTATCGCATCAACGTGCCGGAGACTGCCGTTCATATCGCCGAGATCAGTGAATGTACCATCGGATACATTATACTTAATTAGACCATTCGCATGGCCGATCCAGCCATTACCTGAATTGTCGAATGCAATTGCTTTGATATTATAAACATTGTAGTTGTTTATCCATGAATTCCAAGTTTCACCATCGAACATAGAAAATCCGTACTGGGAACCACACCAGATAGCACCGGACGGGGACGATGTCATGGTATATATATCATTTGAAGCGAGTCCGTCCTTTTCTGTATACTGAGTCCAAGTTTCACCATCGAACATGAAAACGCCTGAAGGCAAGTAAGGAGGAAAAGCATCAAGAGTTCCTGTATTGGTCGAGGATATCCAGACATTGTCTTGAGCATCTACCGCAACACCAGATGCCATGATATAAGGAAATTCCGTATTGGCTTGCTTGTGGAAATAGCGTGTCCATGTCAATTCGGCGTATGCTGTGCCGGTGTCGACAATCGTAACTAATTGAATTAATATAATCATTATAAACTGCACATTTTTCCTCTTTTTAATGATAAGGAATTTTAAATAATCAGTATCATCAAATTCTTATCAGTATTGTTTTACCTCATTAAAACAATATATGTGCTTTTTGAAATCTGTCAATAATAAATATTAGCAGATAAAAAAATACTCCTGATACCTGTATTTCTGCAGTGGGGAATGGGATGACAGCACGAATTATATACTTGCATAATTCACATATTATATTTATACATACAACATGGATACGCGTGAGCTAATAAAACAATGGATGATCTGGAAATCCGGACTGAAGGGGGAAACTTATTCTTATAAAGCCCTTGCGACGGATGCCGGCATGAGTCCCAAGTACCTGTCCAGCGTCGTTACCGGCATAAGGAATCCCGGGACGAAAACGCTTGAAAAAATAGCGCAGGCTTTCGGAGTTTCTATGTCCGATTTTTATGGCGGTCCTCCGGGGATTTCATCTTCTCAACCTCAAGAAAGCACAGATGTTTCCCAGCCTGTTTTTCAAAAGGCCGAAGACAATAAAACTATACCACAAAGCAAGCCTGTAAAAGAAAAAAAAGAAGATACACTGCCCGGTCCTGAGAAAGTGGGATTGAAACTTTCTGGAAACGCCTCGGAAGAATTCACTAAACTCTTTTCGACTCTGGGCTTAAAGCCGTCGGAAGAAATTATTCCACAGTCTGAAATGTCTTCTCCAAAAGAATATTCTTCTAAAGAAACAAAACAATCAGGTAGAAAAAATCGTGATTCAAGGTTGACGGATACCATACAGTTGCTTTATAAATGTCCTGTAGGCGACTGGCGCGTCTGGGCAGACAATATTGAAAGAAACAGAGAAGAATATACCACGATTCCGCGATTTTTCGGGGTGCCGGGCAGACATGTTTTTGCTGTAATAGTGAATGACGACAGCATGGTTCCCGATCTTAATCCGGGCGATATTCTTATTATCAATCCGGAGGTGCCTTTTTCAAATATAAATGGCGGTATTGGTGTTGTATGTGATAGTGAGAATTTTAAGATTCGTCGTATTCATGCTTTTGACACGGACTATAAGCTCACACCCTCGAACACCGGCTTTGAGCAAGAAATTATTGCTAAAAATGACGTTATTCTGTTCAAAGTGGCTCGGTGGATACCGAGTATGAAAGGAAAATTTTAAGCTCTTAAATACCACAACTGATAACAGGCCCCGGACTAATCCAAAATCTGGAATTTTATATTTTATAATTTTGAACTTTGAATCTGAAATTTGTAATAGGAGACTCAATTACGGTTGTTTTCAGCTAAAAGAAAGGGGAGTGTCGTGGAAAAAATTTTCAATATACCCAAAATTGTTTTTTTAGCTGCAATCATAGTTTTGACAGGAGGGACTGTTTCGATGTGCGAATCTGAGAATGTGATCGAACTCCCTGAGCCTGAGTACAAAAGTAATGTTTCCGTCGAACAGGCTCTCCGTGAAAGAAGGTCCTGCAGGTCTTTTACCGGTGAACCGCTGACTGTTCAGAATGTTTCTCAGCTTCTCTGGGCGGCACAGGGAGTTACAAATGAAAGAGGGTACAGGACTGCACCATCGGGAGGAGCGCTTTTTCCGCTGGAAATTTATGTTGTTGTGGGAAACGTTGTCGGAGTGAAAAACGGAATATACAGGTATAAACCGGGTGAACACTCGCTGGTGCCGATTCTCATGGGAGATAAGCGCCAGGAGTTATGCGATGCAACACTCGGCCAGACGTTCATAAAAAATGTGCCGATTAACATTGTGTTTTCTGCGATATACGAGCGGATAACGAAAAAATACGGGGAGCGCGGGAAGCGGTACACGCATATGGAAGCCGGACATGCGGCTCAAAACGTTTATCTCCAGTCTGTTTCACTTGATCTCGGTACCGTTGTTGTGGGAGCGTTCCGTGATAACGATGTGAAGAAGGTTGTTCCGATGGAGGAGAATGAACACCCTTTGTATATCATGCCGGTCGGGAAAAAACGGTGATAACGGTCATTATTGAAGTATAAATATAATATAGAGACAGGTTTTAAACCTGTCTCTATATTATTGTCAATTATTGTAAAGAAGATAAAGTTAACAATCCCTTGTTATTACTTCACCTCAGCGAATTCTGCTGTAAAATATCTCAACAATTTTGAGTTGTAAAAATATTACTCCCAGTTCCATCCTTTATTATGGTATTCCATTTTCCTTGATTCTCGCGGATCATGCCGGTTGCCGAGGTACAACCATTGCATGGGTTCGTCCGTATGATTGATGGAAGAATGGGGAACACAGAAATTGGGTGGAATTAGAAATGCCGTACCCACCGGCTGCCAGAAGAGGCGGTTTCCGAAGAGCAGGAGGCTTTTCCCTTTAAGCTGGCACCAGATTTCCTCGACTCCCGGTCCATGCATGTGCGGCTGCGCAATATCAAAAGCGTCAACAGATACAATCGCGACTCCCAGAGGATTGCTAAACTTCATGCCATCGACAATACCCCTGCCGATATGAGCCCAGTGCATTCCGGCATGAGGTATGTGGTCTTTGTACGATCCGGTCTTCATTTCTTTCAACGGCTTGAAATCCGATGAGATTTCTTCCTCAATTATGACAGCCTCGAGATAATGTTTAGGACAGGTATTGAAAAATTGGTATTCGAGACCTGCGGGGATAAAGACTCCTGTGCCCTCTGAAAGATCGACTTTCTTGCCGCCTGCTTCTACTCTGCCCACACCTTTTGCAATATAGAAAAACACCTGCTCTTTCTCGTGACTTGTTTTCTGAGTATAGGTGTCGGGATCAAGTTTCCCGTGGTTATAGGCTTTGATGTATTTCAGAACAGCGCCGGGTCTCGATGGATTTGTCGGATCGCCTGGGAAAAAGTATTCACGTTCTATCCAGCCGCCGTGACGGACAGAACCACTGTGAACCGGCGATTCGAGATAGCTGTGCATGTACATCTCGACATTGGTATCCGTTTCGGGGTAGCGGTGGTTGTAATCATCCAGCTCAAAGTATGAGGGTATCTTGTCCTGGCCGA
The DNA here is from genome assembly GCA_018656855.1 of Candidatus Latescibacterota bacterium. Taxonomy (GTDB): domain Bacteria; phylum Latescibacterota; class Latescibacteria; order Latescibacterales; family Latescibacteraceae; genus JABHYP01. The sequence goes on from JABHYP010000085.1 coordinate 8,198, forward strand.
ATTGTGGAATTTTGCCCTGTGCAGAAGCTAGCAATGAAAAAACAGTGCAAAGAACAACGGTGAAAATTAAAACTTTTTTCATGGAGCACCTCCTTTTTGTGAAACTTGTAAGACTTCAGCGATACATCTAAAAGATTAACAACCTGTTAACTAAAATTGTGTTTAAATAATTATTGGCCAATATGACTATATTTAGCCGGATATTCGCTGTAGGGGTTTGATTCATCAAATCCTTACTTCACAATTATTTCTTACTTTTTTTCTTTTTTTTCTCCGCCCACCATTTTATTCGTTCGGTAATAATTTTCTCAAATCCGTATTGCGTCGGCAGGTAGTATTTTTGCCCGATCAGCTTTTCAGGCAGATGCTCCTGCCCGGAGTAATGATTCTCCGAGTTGTGATCATATTCATATCCCCTGCTGTAGCCGAGATCTTTCATGAGAGACGTGGGAGCGTTCCTGATGTGCATGGGCACAGGGAGTTCTCCATATTTTCGAGCATCCTTTCTTGAATCACTGTAGGCGGTGTACATCGAGTTGGATTTAGGGGCGGTAGCACAGTAGACTATTGCCTGAGCAATCGCCAACTCTCCTTCCGGCGACCCGAGAAAACGATACGATTCGGTTGCAGCCATTGCCACCACGAGCGCCTGAGGATCAGCATTCCCGATATCTTCTGTAGCGAATCTTACCACACGCCGGGCAATATACAGAGGATCCTCACCGCCCTCGAGCATGCGGCAGAACCAGTACAGCGCCGCATCGGGATCTGAGCCGCGCATACTCTTGTGAATGGCTGATATGATGTTGAAATGCTCCTCGCCGGCACGGTCGTAGCGGAGCATTCGCTTCTGCGAGGCTTTTTCCACATCCGATAGTGTTATAATCGCTTTACCGCCGGTTTTCACAAGCGTCGAGGCTATCTCAAGCGTATTCAGCGTACGTCTGGCATCACCGCCGCTGAAGGACACGAGAGCATCAAGCGCATCATCATCGATACCGGCGACACTGCTGCCAAGCCCGCGGTCACTGTCTTCGAGCGCACTTCTCGCAATGGCAGCGATCTGTTTGTCCGTCAAAGGATTAAGGACAAGTACACGGGAACGTGACAGCAAGGGCGAATTCACCTCAAAAGAGGGGTTTTCCGTGGTTGCGCCGATAAGAATAATGGTGCCGTCCTCGATGACCGGTAGAAAGGCGTCTTGCTGTGCTTTATTGAACCGGTGGATTTCATCGACAAATAGTATCGTTTTCCTTCGCCTGACCTTTGCTTGGGCGACTACCTCGCGAATATCTTTGACTCCGCTCACAACAGCGGAAAACGAAGCGAACTCCGCATTGGTGGAATTGCTTATTATCCTCGCAAGCGTGGTTTTTCCGGAACCAGGCGGTCCCCAGAAGATGATTGATGATATCTCGTCCTTCAGTATCATCTCGTTCAAAAACGCGCCTTCCCCCACGAGATGCTCCTGTCCAACGAACTCTTCGAGCGTCCTCGGACGAAAACGGTCCGCAAGAGGCTGACGCTTTAAAGATTGTGTTTCTTCTTCTTTTAACTGTTCGCCGAATAAGTCCATTTCTTCGGTCATATATATATTACCGCCATGAAGTTATATCATTTTCTTATTGAAATGCAACAATATCAATTGACATTATATAATCTATAATTTGTTATGGTTTTTTTAAATAGAAAATGATATAATTACCGGATTTTAACTCTTATCGTTAGAATCCATAAGTTCCTTTGCATGCGCAAGGGCTGTATCCGTAAGAGATTCTCCCGAAAGCAGGGAGGCAAGCTCCTTCTGGCGCATTTTTTCATCTAACATCAAAAGCCCGGCGCTGGTTCTCCCGCCCGCAATACTTTTGCGGGCTGAAAAATGCCTGTGCGCCTTCACCGCGATCTGCGGAAGATGTGTTATAACCAGAGCCTGCCGTTTACCGGTCAGTTTCAGGAGTTTTTTCCCCATCGCTTCAGCTACACGCCCCGAAACGCCGGAGTCTATCTCATCAAATACCATACTCGGGACGCCGCTCACATCGATAAGCGCAAGCTTCAGCGCAAGCATGATCCGCGAAATTTCTCCGCCGGATGCAACCCTCACCAGGGGACGAGGCTCCTCGCCGGGATTGGCCGAAATCATAAACTCAACACGGTCACAACCGTCTTCCGTGACAGAAAAAGAACCGCCCTCAAACTCTACCTTTTCCGTGCTTTCGCAATCTTTGATGTCAATTATAAGGCGCGCGTCCCCCATACCGAGTTCGGCAAGATGCGTTTCCACTTCACTTGCAAGAGATGGGGCTGCTTTGCGGCGTTCGACAGAAAGTTCCCGGGCCTTTGTGGCAAGCTGAGACGAAACCTCTTTCAGCTTCGAATCCAGTTCAGAGAGTTCCTCTTCAGAGTGTACAGTACTTTCAAGCTCCCGCTTTATTTTCTCCCGGTACTTAAATACATTTTCCAGAGTCGGGCCGTATTTTTTCCTGAGTTGTTCGATCAGCGCGAGACGCTCTTCAAGTTCGGTAAGCAATGCGGAATCATCATCGATTTTTTCTGCATAACCGCGGAAAAATCCGGCAATATCTTCAACTCCATCCGTAATTTCCGCCATTCTTTCAGTGCTTGAAACGAGCTCGTCATCAAACTTCGACATGGCATCTATTTCGGAAACAAGCTCCCCGAGTATCCCCATAACCGATTCATCAGCTTCCGAAAGTGTCTGAAAAATTTTCCATCCAAGGGCTTTTAGTTCGCCTGCCTGCGCAAGCTTCCGTATTTCGGCATCCAGCTTGATGTCCTCACCGGAGGCGATATTCGCTCTGTCGATCTCATCCAGTTGAAAAGAGTATAACTCCCGGTCGCGCAGGGCAGATTCGACTGCCTGTTTCAGCTTCACAGACTTGCTCCGGGTGCTCAGCATCTCGCTGTACAGACGTTCCACTTCCCGCGTGATCGGAACAAGCTCGCCCCACCCGTCAAGGAACGTCACATGATCCTGAACGTCAAGCAGCGACTGATGGTCATGCTGTCCGTGGAAGTCAACGAGGCGGTTTCCGAGTTCTTTGAGTATACGCAGGGTTATTGGCCTGTCATTGACAAAGCAACGGGTTTTTCCGTCGGAACGGACTTCGCGCCGGAGAATGAGTTCATTCTCATCCACTTCAAACGGCAGCGTTTCCCCGATAAAAGCCCTGTCGCAGGCGAACACAGCGGTGGCTTCAAGCACTGATGCGCCGGAACGTATCATATCGGTCGAGGCACGCGCTCCGAGAACAAGTTCAAGAGCGTCAACAACAATAGACTTTCC
>JABHYP010000086.1 GCA_018656855.1 Candidatus Latescibacterota bacterium
CCGTGAGCAGCGCCATAATCAACCGCTTCCTTGATGCTCTTTCCCATCATAAGCGAACCTGCAACACCGCTGCAGAACGAGTCGCCGCCGCCGCCGCGGTCGGTTATTTCCACATGTTCACGCACAACTGCCTGATAGACAGTATCTTCCGCGACATCATAAAGAATCGCACCCCAGTTGATAAGGTCAGCGGAAAGAGCGCTGCGAAGCTGTGTTCCTATGATTTTAAGATTCGGGTAATCTTTTGCCACCTGGCGTAGCATATCGGTATACGCAGCCATGAATGCATCCATAGGTTCATCCTTTGATACGCTCCTGGTTTCATATCCGAGTGCATCATAGAAGTCGCTCTGGTTGCCGACAAGGAATTCTGTTTCGGCGACAATCCTGCGATTGATCTCTCCGGCTTTTTTCCTGTCCGGTTCAACCTTGGCGCGATAGTTGAGGTCAAAAGAACGGAATGTACCGTATTTTTTTGCGGTTTTCATAGCCTCGAGAGCAAATCCTGCAGTTTCTGAGCCGATAAGTGTAAAAATACCACCGGTATGAAACCAGCGCACACCTTGTGAAAACAGTTTATCCCAGTCAAAATCGCCGGGGCTGAGAGTTGATACTGCGGTATGTGCACGGTAATATTCGGTTGTGTACGGGAGTACGCCCTTGCCTGCCCAGGTAAAATGAATACCGTTGTGGAGGCTTCCTTTTCTGTCGGTGGAATGTTTCCCGGAACCTGCTGTGTTGAACCAGATTATATGCGAAGTATCTATACCGGCCTCATTAAGCTGAGACTCAATGCTCCTGCCGATACCATCATCTACGAGAGCGGTGACAGCCGCAGCTCTCATGCGAAAAGCATACGCAAGACCCTCGCCGACATTCGTTTCTCCGCCGCCGTGCCATATACGCGCGGTTCGGACACGTGCCAGAGGCACATTGATGGGATCGATGCGTAACATAACCTCGCCGAGAGTGGCAATGTCATACTTCGTTTTTTCGACAGGTTTAAAGGTAAATGTGCTTGCCATTATTTTTTCTCCTTGATAACGCTTTCCGATTCATAACCTTTTTTTGAAAATAATACTGAAAAAGTTTCAATATCCACTTGCACGTCTAACGGTTCGCCAAGTTCAGAAACCACTATATCCGCTTTATAAAAATCCTCATCTTTAATGCAAACGTTCTTTTGAATGCGGCACGGTGTCCATCACGTTCTGTATCTATCAAAAGGCCGTTACAGGCAAAAATAATCGCCATTAGTATTTTGTGTATCCTTAAGGCAGCAAGGTAAATATTTCGATATTCTTTTTGATTCTGTTAAGAAACTTTGCCGCATACACACCGTCAACAGCCCGATGATCACAAGCAAGTGTCAGGGTCACCATGTCTCGTATGCCGATGTTACTGTCACTGTCTATTGGGACCACCCTTTTTTTTATGCCTCCTACACCTAAAATCGCACATTCAGGCGGATTAATAATAGGTAGAACTTTATCGATCAAATACATGCTTAAATTGCTAATAGTGAAGGTTCCCATGTTTCGGGATTTGACATTACCTTTCCGGGCATTTTTTATTATTTCCTGCGACAGCCGGCTGATTTCCTGAATATCTTTTTGATCGGCATCAGAAATCACCGGTACAACTAAGCCGTCATCGGTTGATACGGCAATTCCAATATTGATGTTCTTTCGTATAACAAGCCTGTTGTCAGCGACATGAGCGTTTAAATTACGAAATCCGTAAAGCGTGGAAGCTGTTTCTTTAATAATTATATCATTAATCGAAATTCTCTTTTGAGCTTTATAATTGTAAGCTCTGCGGGCTTCCAGCGCAGGGGTCATGTCTACATCGACAGAAAGGTAAAAATGCGGTATCGTCTGCTTGCTCTGTGTTAAGCGTTCCGCAATCCTCCGACGTATCTTTGAAAAATGTATTACAGTATCTTCCGGTAAAACACTTTCCATTTCAGAAACTATTGAAAATTTTTCTTTATATGCCTGTGATTTGATTTCTGAGGCAGATTCAGCGAAAACAGTTGCAGCCAGAACATCTTTTTTCACTATACGCCCATTCGGACCGCTTCCATGAAGTGTTGTTAAATCAATGTCATTTTCTCTTGCAACCCGATGCGCCGACGGTGAGGCAAATACCTTAGATTGCTTAATAGAATCAGCTTGTTTGATTGTTTGCGCATTATCCGAAGATATTTTTTCTGTCTTTTGTGTGACAGCAGTATCAAATTCCTCAGAGTCCTGTACATTTTCTCCGGATTTTCCAATATACGCTACCGGTTCAAGCACATTTGCCTCTTCACCTTCGCAATATAATATTTTTAATATTACACCCGATTCATCAGATTCAACTTCAAAAACTGCCTTATCGGATTCAACAACAAAGATTATATCGCCCTTTTTGACAGGGTCGTTTTCTTTTACACGCCACTCAAGAATGACAGCAGACTCGATGTCCTGTCCGACTTGGGGCATTATTATCGGTTTGGGCATATTGTTTTTCCTGTTCAAGGTAAACTTCAAAGGCAATCAGCAAGGATTATTTATAAATTTATTGTTATCTCCCAGCAGAATCTCAAAAAAATATTTATTTCAATAATTTTTCGCTGTACTGTTCATTTTTTTCATGAGCAAAGATTCAAAGTAAAAACGGTCTATCCGTGAGTTTGTATGGTCAATAGCCTCAGTAACCTTATAACTTTGCAACTGAGCGGTTAAATTATTAATCAGTATAAACAGACTGTTTTACCGCTTCAATGATATCGTTTTCGCAGGGTACACATGCGTTTTCCAGGTTCAGATTAAACGGTATGGGTGTATTTTTCCCCGCGACTATTTCTATAGGTGCATCTAAATAATCAAATGCATCTTTTTGAATAATTGAAGCAATATCGGAAGCCACTCCTCCTCTTCGTACAGCTTCCTGAACTATGACAACATGTTCGGTTTTTCTGACAGATTCAAGAATAAGTTCCCTGTCAAGTGGTACAAGCGTACGGGGATCAATTACTTCCACATTTATGCCCTCATCTGCGCATTTTTCAGCGGCGGAAAGAGAACGTGGAATCATATTAGACCATGCGATAAGTGTTACATCTTCTCCCGCGCGTTTAATATCACCTTTCCCGATTTCAATAAGATATTCTTCTTCCGGCACTTCACCCTGATTCATATAGAGGCGTTTGTGTTCGAGAAAAATGACCGGGTCATCGCATCGGATGGCGGTTTTGAGAAGACCTTTTGCATCGTACGGAGTTGAGGGAACGGCAATTTTCAGGCCTGGTATATGGTAAAACAACGCCTCAAGGCTTTGAGAGTGTTGTGCGGCAAGGCCGTTTCCAACACCTCCCTGAGTCCTGAGAACCAGAGGAACTTTTCGTGTGCCTCCGGTCATGAAATTGTATTTTGC
>JABHYP010000087.1 GCA_018656855.1 Candidatus Latescibacterota bacterium
TACATGTTTAACCGTCTTATGAAGCCGGATATACGGGAGCGGATCGAAGCACAGAAGAAAACGCTCGTACCCATAACACGCTGGTCCGGCGAAACAAAACCGCTCGCTGTACTTGAAACAATAATACCGGGATGAACCGTTACTGCCGGGAGCCTTAATTGGAAATTACAGATCTTACATTCGAGCACGAGGTTCTTAAGTGCAATATGCCGGTCATGGTGGATTTCTGGGCGTCCTGGTGCCCGCCATGCAAGATGATGGAACCTATTGTGAAAAACCTGGCAGCAGAATACGAAGGAAAAGTACGAATTCTGTATATGAATATTGATCGCAATCCCGGTACTGCTACTACTTATAACATCCTCGGAGTTCCCACGTTCATGATGTTTAAAAACGGTAAAATTTTATGGCGCCTTACAGCAGCCCAGACAGAACAAAAATTGAGAAAACTACTTGACCAGGTGTTGGAAGAAAAAAACGGTGAAATATGAACAACTGCAAATCACTCGTAAATAAGTACGATATTATTACAATTGTATCCGGCCTCCCACGTTCCGGCACATCAATGATGATGAGGATGTTAGAGGCTGGAAATATGCCTGTGCTCGTTGATAATCTCCGCAAACCTGACGACGATAATCCAAAAGGGTATTACGAATACGAGCCTGTAAAAAAAATCAAGGAAGATGCTTCATGGCTGGAAAATGCCAGAGGCAAGGCTGTCAAGATGGTTTCTCTTCTGCTTTACCACCTACCCCCCGACAGATACTACAAGATTATCTTCATGCGTAGAAAGATGAATGAGATACTCGCTTCTCAGCGTGTTATGCTCGAACGGCTTGGACAAATTCAACCGGCAAACGAATCGGGTGTGAGTGATGAAGAGATGGCGCAAAAATTTGAGGAGCATCTGAAAAAAATTAACTCATGGCTGTCAGGACAGGAAAACATAGATGTACTGTATGTTGATTATAGTACAATAATTATGAAGCCCCAGGAACAGGCAGATAACATAGTCCGTTTTCTGGGGGTAAACCTCGATCCTGAAAAAATGATTAAAACCATTGATAAAAAGCTTTACAGGCAAAGAAGCAATATTTGATTTTGATATCGAGAATAGCAGATTTATTGATTGGATTTTTTCAAAAGGAATTCTATTAATTGATTTCTAATGGAAAGCGAATAGAATGGATTGATATAGTAAGGTTTATTGGCATTTCATGGATTGTTATCTATCATATTGGACTTTTTCCAAAAACCTTTAGCACCTATGCTTCCACTTTCCAGCTTCCTCTGTTCTGGTTTTTATCAGGTTACTGCATCTCTCAGAAGAAATCTCTGAAACACATTGTAAAAAATAATCTTAACAGACTGATTATTCCATACTTCTTTCTTGGTTTCGTAATTCTTTTTTACAAGATAGTAACATTCCCGGCTGTAAGTTATAACATCTCTTTTTTCAGGTTTATAAGAAATTATGTCTTTTTTCTGGCTATTATGAAACCCGGTTATGGGATCAATCCAATGTGGTTTTTGCCTTCATTGTTTGCTGTTTCTACTCTGTTTCAAATATCCCTGCTCTCTGATAAACATAAGGTTTCCCTAATATTTATACTTGTAACAATATTTTTTACCGTTGAACCATCACAAATAAAGTATTTATTGGAATCTTTTGAAGGAAATCCTGTAATAGAATATATTATCGAAATAATTGTATTTTACTATCATTGTATAAGAGAGGGTTTTATTTTTTTTACAATCGGAAACATCTTAAAAAGAAATAAATTTTTCAAAAATAAAATAACTATACAAAGTACCATTAAATTTCAATTATTAAAAATAGCATTATTTCTTGTAATAAATTATATTCTCATCTATTACTGGAACAACATTTTCAAACTAACCTTTTTATTACATTTTCGCCGATATATTGTTGGATTAAGTGGAATAATGCTTTGGATTAGTATCGCGAAGCTTGTACCTGCAGGGAATATTTTCTTATTCTTTGGTAGAAACACCCTTATTATTCTTTGTTTTCACTCCCCGGTTATTGAGTTTTTACGTATAGTAAATGTTTTTTTAATTAACCATATTAATTTTATTAATTTATTCGTTCTGAAAAAAACAACTTTTATAAGTCAGGTTCAGAGTGGTCTATTAATGTTGATATTGACCATGCTAATAATGATACCCCTTATTCGTTATATATGTAAATATTTTCCCTGTTTCATAGGACATAAAAGCCTTTTATCCGTATCAAGAAATGTACTTTTATAATGTATGTAAAGACAAAGGATATATTAAAAATGATATGGAAACAAACTGCGAAAGATAGTTGGAGTCACTGGATTATCCAGAATTTAATTGATTAGCAAATTAGTACGATTCACCATGATCCTATAAATACTCAAAAACTATAAATTAAAGTTCAAACTTTTAGAATTTTTATAAAATTTATGAATAATCCGGTTGTGAAAAACTTACGAAACTTTATTTTGTATTCCTGTTGTTAACCACATCCCATGCCGGGGAGTGAATTTGCCTGCATTCGCACTCTTTATTTCTTCCGCTTTCATGAAGTGAAATACTGAATAAAACAGTGCCATCGTCTTTGTAAATCATATCTATTTTCACCCATTCCGGTTGCGCTTCTGTAAAGAGAGACTGAAGAATATTATTATGCGTATTCTTCTGAATTAACAGGTACTTAAATCCTCTTTTATATAAATACTCCCATTTGTCTTCCTGTGTCTGTAAAGTCCGATAATATATCTGTTCATCCGAACTGCTTATACATTGCAGTAAATCAGGCCGCAGAAAATATGTAAAATAGCCGCCAAAAAATATACGGTCACCCATCGAAGCTGTATCGTTAAGGAATAATAAAGGCGTACAATAAGGGCTTGCCAGAGCGCATTGACGATCTTTTGCTGAATCAAACAACCTCGTTAAAGGAAAAAACCTTATCATTACCGGCACGAGAGAGAAAAACAAACTGAATACAACAATAAATTTCAAGATTTTATATTTTTCAACTGATATGAATAAATTCTCAGCGCTGAGGGCTGCCAGAGGAATAAAGAGAAGGAGTGTCGCCAGAAACAATCGTGGATAAAGGTATGTTGGACGCACTAACACCCAGGTCAGTACACTTATACAGGCAATAATTGATATTTGAAACAAAGTGCTCTTCAGCAAGTTGTCTTTCCGCTTCAGGAAAATGGATAACGGGAGAAAAGCAAGTATAAGAGCGGACATACTTCCTCCCTGGGCTCCATGACGGCCATGCACAAGCTGGAGTGGGTAGGTTAGGAGTAAGTAATTTCTGATGTCTGGAGAAAATTTGACAGTTTCTTTTAACATACCTCCGGTTGATTTCAACATCCATAACGGTGCAAACGGTTCCCTGAAAAGTATATAATTTTTTATGAAATGAGGGGATATTGCAATAAATGCTGATAAACCAATGATTAATAAAACGAAGTTTATTCTCATCAACCTGTCTTTCAGGGATTCATTCTCATCTACATCACGAAATAAGTGATTCCAGACAATGATCAGAAAAATCCCGACAGGAATAACAATTAAATATGAAAGTTTTGAAATAATTGAAAATCCGGCAAATAAACCCGCCAGAATATACACTGAGGCTGGTGATTTTCGTGTGCCTTTCAATGCCCAATAGTAGGATGAAAGCCCGAATGCACAGGCAAATATAATTATATTTCCATCTGTTATATAACTTGTAAATGTTACCGATGTAAACAGGAGTATAAGAGCTATACTGTAACCCCGGAAAGAAACTCCCGATTCTGCACAGAGTGCCAGCAATATGGCAGCAAGCGCCATGCTTGTTATCCATACGAATAACTTTGCGGCATTAGGGCTGGCAATTGACATCAGCGCCGCAAAATGCATTTCTCCTGAAAATCCTATTTGACTGAATGAATGAAAATTTGGTTGAGGCGCCAACCTTTCAGAACTCGCCATAATTTTTGGTAAAACCATATAAAAACCCTCGGGATCCCCGGCCGGAGGTACAACAAAAGACTTCAGTCCGAATAATAGGATTACAGCAGTAACAGAAAGAAATATAAGTTTCCAGAGGAGAGATAAGCTTAGCACGTGTAATATAGAATTTCTGAGATATATTGTAAGTTGATTAAAAAGGGATTTGCAGAAGACAACTCCAGCAACGGTAATTAATATTAGTAAGCCCCAGATTAAGGAAGTTTTAAAAAGAGCCCCCAAGCCAAGTAACAACCATATTTGAGCCAGCACACCCTGACCTAATAAGAATCCTGAAGCTATTACCGTATATAACGGATAATGCTCTTCAAGATTTTTTTCGGGAGATAATACTTTTAAAAAGATCAATCCGAATAAAAGGCATGCAGTTGAATAAAACAATGTGTAAAACAGGGATATGAAAACCACTTTACCTCTCTTTTTCTTCCTCTTCCCAGATACGGGGACAATAGAAATAAGGCCAGATCATATTTCGATATGGCAAAACAATAGTTCGCACAAAAACCACAAAACAGGTCGCCGCAGAATCTGCCTGAATTTTTACCACGGAAGGATACAAAAAAAGAAAATCAAGAGCAAAAGACGTATATATATTAATCAAAATCCAAAGTATTAGAATCAGCTCAATTATAAAAGTTTTTTTCAAGAATCTGGCTGCCATGAATACTCTCACATATTTATCGAAGTCCTGATAATAAGCCTGTCCTTATGATATAAGATGGCTTTTACATCTTCAGTTTTACTCTAACGTTTACAAAATCGAGCCTGGATATATAAACATTTTCAGGAGGACTGTAAAACGACTTTCAGATAATTCTGCGGCTCTTTTTCAATCATTTCAAAGGCTTCCTGCGTCTGATTGAGCGGCATTACACTGGAAATGAGCGCTTCCGGGTGAAGCCCTCCCTTCGCAAGATGCTCAATAGCATCCTTGTACTCACCATGTGTAACACGGGAGGTGAGAAGTATGCCCTCCTTCCAGATAAGTTCCTTCATGACCAGGGAAATCTCTATGTCATCCAGGCTGAGAACACATACTTTCCCCGCACCGCGTATGCTTCGGATAGCTTCACGGACAGGATGGACACGGTTTTTAATCTTATATGTCGCTCCCGTCTCTTCAAAAGCTATGTCAACACCCCTGCCTCCGGTATGCTCCATTATGGTGTCAACAGGATTTTCTTCAATGGCGTTTATGGTAATAATATCCGGATAGACGTTCTTGGCCATATCAAGCCTTTTTTCAATGACATCTACAACAAATATGGTATTATCTGTGATAGTACGTGCTGCCTGCATCATAGGCTGTCCGATTTTCCCTGCGCCGAAAAAGGCCAGTGTATCACCCTTTTGAACTCCTGCTCTCTTTGACGCATGGAAACCGA
>JABHYP010000088.1 GCA_018656855.1 Candidatus Latescibacterota bacterium
ATCTGCTCGATACCGGGAATCCCGCCGCGATGACTGTGCGAAAGTACCTTAATGACCTGCATGGTCAGAAGTTCTGCCTCAAAAAGGTCGAATTCACCGGTGGCTGTGCCCGCCTTTACAATTGCGTTACGAATCTTGTCTTGATCAAGCGTGACACGCCTGCCATCGCGCTTACGAATTTCTTTGAACGGTATTTTGAGCTTGTTTTTCATACTTATTTCCTGTAATTCTATGTGGATTTTTTTCTGTTTTCAACAGTTTGTTAACGCAGTATTAACAATATATCAACAATATGTTGTGTTGGTTTTATCGGTGGTATACAAGATATAGAATAGGATTTTAGTGTCAAGGGAAAATTTTTCATTTTTTAAAATAATTCCAATCTAAGTATTTCAGAAGCCGGAAATCAAAAGGCGGGAGTGAGGAGTAAAAAATAAAAAAGGCAGAAAAAAAGAAAATATGAACCTCCGACGGGCATGATTACGCTGATTTTTGTGATGATGTAGTAGTAACATGTGTCGCCGTGTTTGTCAAGGATAATATCAGGGATGAAGCGTAGCATAATAGCTGTAGGGAGCAGCGATTTGGAATTTGTTTTAAATATTTTTTTATATGCTTATCAAGTTAACTTTGCAAAGCCTCCTAAATCCCCCTGAGGGGGACTTATTCTTGCTGGTTTTAAAGTTTTTTTGCTCTCCCCCGTAGGGGGTATGGGGGGCTGTATTTAATACAAATTCTTGTTTGCTGTATTAACTGGATAACCGAAAATAATTAATTATAATAAAATTACAAGTTTAATATACACTTGTCCGAAGTTCATTTTTATTTGTGTTCATCTGTGGCTAAATTTTTTCAACCATCAGCCATAAACAATTTTTATCATTCAAACGAAACCTTCGGAGCTTCTTCTGCACCCGCTGATGCCTCGAAGAATTCACGCTTGTCAAAGCCGAACATTCCTGCGATAAAAGACTGTGGAAACTGGCGTATAATTGTATTATAAAGCCTGACAGTTTCGTTGTAACGGCCGCGTTCTACTGAGATACGGTTTTCAGTGCCCTCAAGCTGGTCTTGGAGCATAATAAAGTTTGTATTCGCCTTGAGTTGAGGATAGTTTTCAACAACCACCATGAGTCTCGACAGGGCGCTCGACAGTTCGCCTTCGGCCTGCATACGCTGGGCAGGAGTTCCGGCGCCGCCGACTTTTGACCTTGCCTCGGTTACCTGTATGAACACTTCGCTTTCGTGGGAGGCATATCCCTTGACAGTTGCCACAAGGTTTGGTATCAGGTCGAACCTTCGCTGGAGCACGTTCTCTACCTGTGCCCAGGCGCCGTTGACTTCCTCGTCTAAGGTAACCATGGAGTTGTAGCTGTTCTTTACCCAGCTAAACATTCCAAAGACGATTACCAGTAGAATACCAAAAATAATTGCGAGAATTATAAGTATTTTTTTCATTCTTCCTCCGTGTTAATAATCTTTCGGCTTTAAGCAGTCAGTCATAAGTGAAAATAATTAAAATTTTTATACCATGCTGTCTATAGCCTGTGACAGTTTGTCGAGTTCTTCCACGTACCGGTCAAAAAGCTTGTCCGCTTCGTTGTCGTCCATCTTTATTTCGCCTTTCGCTGCCGCCTTTAGTTTATTGAACTGTGCGGCATCGAGATCGTATTCATCGATTACAGCATCAAGAACAGCTTCTGTTTTTGGTGGTATTTCATGCTCTTTTAAATACAGGACGCCTGAAAACAGCAGTCTGAACGTGTTCAACGTGCGGTTCAAAAGGTCCATGAGACCTTTGGAATTACCCCGCAAGCTAAGATATTCCGCCCGGAGATAAAGCAGTTTTCCCTTCACTTCCCGCTCGCACTGGCTTCTTATATCGTCCATGTTAAATTCCAGGCCGGCAAGCACATCTTCACCGTAGACAACGTGGTACGAAAGAGACATCTCCAGAAATTCGAGTGGAAACGTATCGAGCGACTGTTGAATGTAACCGGGATTAAGAAACAGCGGTACAGTTATCAACTTCTTTTGCCATTTTTTTATAAACGGCGCGCAACGAACAAGTTCGCTGGGAGTATTGTCTCTGACAACCACCATGAAATGAATGTACGGTTCTTTCGATTTCTCGCCTCGAGCCGCTGGACCGTAGAGAATAACTGAAATAAGATCCTCGCCGAAAGCTTTCCTGACGTTTTCCAGAAATGTTTCCGTAGCTTTTTTTATTGTATCGGGCAATTGTTCCATAGTTCCTCCGGATTATTTTCGTCGTAAGATTTTTGATTAGTCCGTTGTCAGTGGTCAGTTGTTATATTTAATAATTGAACATTATTGCAATTATATAGTCTATGGAAAAGTTTCACTTAAAACCCCCCTGACGCTCCGCCACCGCCGGAAAAACCGCCGCCGAAACCACCGAAACCACCGCC
>JABHYP010000089.1 GCA_018656855.1 Candidatus Latescibacterota bacterium
ATTCGAGCCGCCGTATTACCATGACAAATATAATGTTTTTCATGTATTATGGAAACAAAAAAGGGCTTATTATTTCGGCGGATAAATATATGATATTATGCGCCCAAACAATTACAAATATAAAATGCTTTGAAAATAACGTTTTTTGTTCATTTCTTTGCATGCCCAAAGAAACGAACCAAAGAAAGGCACCCCGGAGGAATCGTAATCCGTTCTTACAGCGTCATTTTCCGGGAATTTCAAACACACGCCTCCCACGGCCGTATGAAATTCCTTTTCGGGAAATAACTTGTTCACCCGGCGATTCCTCAGGGGATTAGTGCACAATATCAGATAAAATGTGAATTTTAATTGCCGTTGTATTTGAAAGGATGTGTAAAATAATGATAGAAACAGGAATAACTGGAATAGGCAGGATTATCGCTGTAGGGGTTTGATTCATCAAATCCTTTATCTTAATAATGAATAGCCAGCCAAATGGTATCATTGTCCGGGGATGTCCACTCGACGCGATGTCTCTTGTGCGCAGGGATAAAATAATAATCTCCTTTTTTCATCTGAACAAGTTCATCTTCTCCTTCAAATCTCAACCGTGCTTCACCGCAGACTAAGAAAACAAATTCGTTCTTTTCCTGGTCGTACCAAAAATCATGAGGTGATGTATGTCCTCGTGATACAATCCGTTCAATTTTTACATCCTTGCTTTCTGAAATGAGTTCTATCAGTTCATCAGGCAGGTTATCCGGAATGTCGGAAAATATATTCTTCATCATTTTATTTTTCGCCCTACGGAGGATTACCATGAAACCAGCTAACGACGACATTCAGCCACTGTACCTATTAAATATAATGTTTTTTCATGTTTTGTGGGGAAAAAAGGGGTAAGCGGAGATATACAATGAGACTAGTTTGGATTTTGAGAGTTTTCTCATCTTATTTTTTAAAGTTACCTGGCAGATAAGTTCCAAAAGTTTACACATAATAAAATTGCCAGCTTAATTTAAAAATGTTTAAAGATTTTATAGGACACTGAACGTTTGGCTTGAGAGGCGGGAATGAAGTGGCAACGTAATGAGTGCCCCTCTCAAAGATTCTGTTGGGCATATATAAGCATAGTTTCGATTTTATATTATCTTTTAATCGGAAAGTACGAGCCTTTTGCCCATTTTGTCCATTTATCAATTATCGAACTAAAAATTGCCAGGTTGTGATAATGACGATCTTGAATGCCGTGAACGCCTGGAATGTATAAGCCTTCCCACCCATATTTTATAAACAATGATGACAGCAATTGGCTGACTTTATATCTGGATTTATCTCTTATTCTCAACTCTTCTTCAAAAAGATACCCCGATGAAGTTATACCCCTTTCAGCCATATCAAAAGCTAATGCGAGAGAATTATGAAGGTTTTTATTGTTTGGGGATAAATCAGCAATTTTATATTCGTTTAACGGTATATTATACTCTTGAACACAAATAGAAATCGGTGCCGGCTTAATTTCTTCAAATAAAAATTTACATTTATCAATCAAATAAAGGCATTTTTCACCTATAGTGCTATACCGATTATCCACAGGATCAGGTGAAGGGCCAATTAGTTTAGATTGTAAATGCTCTGTTTTTGATTTATCAATTCCTTTATAAAAAATTTGATTTGGTAAATCCGCACGACAATCGAATTTTTTTACCAACAAATCAATAAAGTTTTCTAAATCTTTCGTGTCGTGCTCAACATAATTTATGATAAATTGGTGGATATTATATGCGTCCGTTGGGTTTCGGCTATCGGAATGGATTATTGGTCTGTTGGTTTTCTGGTTTTTCACTTCAAGTATCAAACCATTTTTTATGTTCATTTTAAACCATCCAACGCATTTACGTGAATTGTCCACTATGTTTGCTTACAATTAGGACAACTTTTATCATCTCTGAATTAAGATATATGCCGCAATGACTGCATTTAATATGGTTAGAAAAGTTCATTCAAAATTATTATTCCTGTCTAACGCCGCTAATAAGCCGCACGGTTTTTTTGTCGGCTGCATTAACTTGGTTGGGCTTTCCATTGCCATCTAAATGTATATATAAGACCAAATTTTATGGGGAATCGCCAGTATACCTCTGGCAATTCGTGGTTAAATTTGACATTTTCGGAAGTCATATCAATCCCGTTTTTTGAAACAACCTTTATGAGTTCAATGGGAGGATCTTCAGGAGAGAAAACGACATGTAGTGCTCCAGTGCGACACTTAGACAGGCAAGGTATACAAACCTCTTCTGTTTCAGAGTCAAAGGAATCAACAAGATCATAGGATAATATCCAGTTTATTTCTTTCCCAATTCGTAATGATTTTTCCAGATCACATCGCACCTTAAGTGCGCCACCATCGTCTTTCAATACACTCAATCTACCCGGGATATTTGACTTGAAATTTTCGTATCGCCCTGTTGATGTTAGGCCTGTTGCCTCAAGGCGGGTAATTCCTGGTTTGGTTACCTTGAATAATACTAGTTTACGTCCCTTCACGATATCTCGTCCAGAAGTGAAATCATAAATGAAACAGGAAAAAAGGTATAAAAACTCAGGCTGTCTCGTTTTGAATACAAAAAAGGATATGAGTACTATTCCCGTGGCCAGCGTAACCCAACCAACACTCATTTTCGGAATTGCGACTATCCCAAGGACTGAAACTACGAAACCAATAATGCCGATTATCCTATCCGTGTTCATTTCAATTATAAACCCAACGTTTCGGCTAAGAGGCTGTCAAAGGAGCGCATCGGATTTGATAGTCCTAATTAAGCCGATGGTTATCTGAAAATTATTCATTGATATCACGATGGGAAATTTGGCCATTCTTCTTAAAGAAAAGCCTTCCTGTAATTCCATGCTTGGAATAAACTGCCTGGAGGCCAAATTCGTATTCGTATCTATTATCAGTTAAAAATGCCTCTATTTTCTTGATATCCTTTGCCTTTTCTTCATGGGTAGCCGAGTCTTTTTTGCATTCCACAACTAAAAAATTTATTTTTTCGGCCCCAGATCGGCGGTTATGAATTATAATGTCTGGTCTGACTCTATTTTCTTGTCCATCATATTGTAAACTTTTAAAATTAACACCTTCTCTGTTGAATTCAATATCCGTAATAAATATTTCTTTTAAATTATCTATTTCAGAGAATAAATATTCCTCAAGATAATTTGCTAGTTTATGATTAATACATACTTCATGTAGTTTTCTTGAATCATAGTGTGCGTTTTCTTCTACAGGGCACTCAAATAAATCACCGTCTCTGCCTCTTAACTTCTGAAAAGCCTTTTTAATTGCATCTTCTACTTGATCAATCATAATTAACACATTTCCTACAAATTGTCAGCAGGACATATCACGCACTTTAACATAGTTGTCTGGCTCTTGAGTATTACACTATCTGAACAATATACACTTTTCTTGATAAAATCAAGCGGATTCTGTTACTTTGTATACCTGTTAAATTAAGTAAATTTGTATCTGTTCATTCCCCTTGAAAAGTCCCTCGTTTACAAACATTTTTCGGACAAGAATTTCAGCCTGTTCGAGCAAACCAGAGGTGAGCGAGTTCTGAAATTCCCTAAAAAAGGGCTGTGAACGAGGAAACAGGCTTTTCAGGGATGCCTTTGCACTTCGTGGCTCTTCGCTGCGCTTCGTGTCTTTGCTTCTTTGCTTTGGGCGAGCAAAGAAAAGAAGAATAAATAAAATGCTCAATATAGTTTTAAAAAAGTTGAATAGCATGCGATTGTGATTAAGCTTGATTTTACTGCTTCAGTAATTTATATAACAAATGTATATTTCCTGATAAAATTACTGGCTTAAGAGGGCATTTATATACCATATTAATTTAAATACTTTTTATGTATATTAGAGTTATGCATATACGAGCGGACTTACATGAAAGCAAAATCTAAAACCGAAGAGTTGTACGAGGCTCAAACAGAAAACCGTCATCTGAAAGATACGATTTCCGCTCAGCGTGACGCATTGGAAAAACTGCGGATCGAGAAAGATGAAGTCGCTCAGAAAGTCAGGGCAGCAGCAAACGATGAAATTTCACAGCTCAAAGCTGCTGTGAACGCGCTTCGCGATGAAATGGACCAAAGCAGGATTGAATATGAGGATAAACTGCAGAAAGTCGAGCGTGACGCCCAAGACGAAAACAAACAATTGAAGCAGACGATTGATGTTCTACGCGAACAGATAGAGAAAAAGAATGCAAAAAAGCAACCGGAAAAAAATAAACGCAAAAAATAATCCCGGCAATCCGGCTATCGATCAAAAAATAAAGCTGCGTAAAGCGGAGATGTTACTCAACGTTTCCAAAACACTTGCAGCTTTTGAAACGCTGGACGAAATCCTTTCGAAGCTCGTGGAAATCACGACTTTGGAAGTGGGCGCCGAACGAGGCACTATCTTTTTGCACGATGGTACAACCGGTGAATTGTATTCCCGTGTCGCCCAGGGCAATTTCCAGCGTGAAATCAGAATACTCAGTGACAGCGGTGTAGCCGGCTACGTTTTTACAACCGGTCAGGGCAAAATTGTTCTTGACGCCTATGCGGATGAACATTTCAATTCCGAAATCGACAAGCAAACCGGTTACGTCACAAAATCCATACTCTGCGGGCCGATAAAGACGGTTAAAGGCGAGATCATCGGCGCTGCACAGGCATTGAACAAAAAGAGGGGGGATTTTACCGAGGATGATCTCGACACACTCTGTGATATGACGACACAGGCTGCAATTGCTCTGCAAAGCGCCCAGTTCATCGAACTGATGAAGAAGAACCGCTTGCAGGAGATGGAATTTGTCGATATCGTATCCGATGTAACCTCCGAACTCGATCTCGGGGCTCTTCTCCAGAAAGTCATGGCAGAAGCAACGAGACTGCTTAATGCCGAACGTTCGACACTCTTCCTCAATGATGAGAAAAAAAATGAGCTTTTCTCGCAGGTGGGTGAGGGACTGGGCGCCCAGCAAATAAGGTTCCCCAACCATATGGGCATTGCCGGCACGGTATTTACAACCAGGAAAACGGTTAATATTCCCTATGCCTATGCAGACCTCAGATTTAATCCTGGCTTCGACAGACAAACAGGCTTTTTCACCCGTTCCATACTCTGCACACCGGTGATAAACAAGGACGGCAAAATAATCGGAGTGACACAGGCGCTCAACAAGCGCGGCGGTCCTTTCACAGATGATGATGAGGCGCGTCTGAAAGCTTTTACCGCTCAGGTTTCCATCGCACTGGAGAATGCAAAACTCTTCGACGATGTCCAGAATATGAAGAATTACAATGAAAGTATTCTGGAGAGCATGTCGAATACAGTGATTACCCTGGACGAAGAGGGAAAGATCATAACCTGTAATGCCGCAGGCAACCGCATAATGCAAGTTTCACCGGAAGAAATTCTCGAACGGCACTATGAAGATTTTTTCACCGATGCTAATACCTTGATAAAGGATATGATAAAACGGTCTGAGGAGACCAGGGCTTCTGACGTAATAATGGACGCCGATCTCGAATTCGGGGAAGAAAAGCTGTCGGTAAATGTGACATCTCTCCCACTAATAAGCGCGGATGAAAAGAATCTCGGCACTCTGATCATGATAGAGGACATCAGCAGCGAAAAACGAATGAAGTCTACAATGTCGCG
>JABHYP010000090.1 GCA_018656855.1 Candidatus Latescibacterota bacterium
CCATTCTTGATCTTGCAATCTCATAATCCATCTGAACCATCATTCCACTATTCGCCAAATTTCCATGATGCAATCTCTTTTAGAACGTGTTCGGCGGTCATGTTAAGGTGAAGCGGTGTTACAGATATACTTCCGCGCTCAATCGCTGCAAAATCACAACTTTCGCCACCCTGCCACTTTTCGGGCTGACCGGCAATCCAGTAATACGGTCTCCCGCGGGGATCTATTTTTTTCACAATCACTTCTCTGTACGAACGACGGCCAAGACAGGTTACCTCAAACCGCTGAGTGGATGTTGAAGGAGGAATGTTTACATTCAGGAACACACCCTCCGGAAGGGTGTACCTTAATATAGCTTTCGCAACCCTGAGTGCAACCTCCGATCCCCACTCAGGATCAGTGTCGGAGAGATCAACGAAAGAAACAGCCATGGCTGGTATCCCCAGAAGCGCAGCTTCCGCAGCTCCGGCAACTGTACCGGAATAAATGACATCATCGCCCAGATTTGCCCCGTTGTTAATACCGGAAATGATAAGGTCTGGCCTGCGATCCAGCAGGCCCATGATAGACAGCATCACACAGTCTGTAGGTGTGCCATCCACCGCCATTGTTATATCATCGATTATGTTCACCCTGAGCGGCCTGTTAAGTGTAAGAGCATGACTTGCTGCGCTCCGTTCACGGTCAGGTGCGACTATAACCGTATCCCACACCGGATCAATTGTTTTCCTCAGAATCTGTATGCCAGGAGCATGAACACCATCATCATTGGTCATTAAAACAAATTTTTTCATTTCTGTAAATCCCGAATAAAAACCAAATGAGCAGATAACTGCAATCTGCTCATTTATTTCAACATGACTTACTATGGTCGGGGCGACTGGATTTGAACCAGCGACCCCCAGCCCCCCATGCTGGTGCGCTACCCGGACTGCGCCACGCCCCGACACTTATTAAACATAATTATTGGGAAATGAGCATTTCCCAATTTTTTTGCTTTAACATTACTGTTGAAGCAAAAAAATAAAAATCTCTCACATGTAAAATACAATAAAACTTTCATTCTCGTAGGTTTTAAAATAATCAATATTACGGTAGGAAAGCAAGAAAAACTCTCCGAATATATTTGTACAGTACTGCAATATTAAATAAAAAAAGGCTATAATTCGGGATTGTTGTTTTTATATCCAATAAATGTGTTTGTTATCGAGGAATAAAATATTAAATTACGAAGCAAATTTTTAACATTTTTATAGCAAAATTTAATATATAACTATTTTTTGGAATAAAAAAATGGAGGAACAATGCCCAGACGAGACGATCTCCAGAAGATCCTGATTATCGGTTCCGGCCCGATCATTATCGGACAGGCGTGCGAGTTTGATTATTCGGGAACTCAGGCATGTAAAGCATTAAGAGAAGAAGGATATGAAATAGTACTGGTCAATTCAAATCCCGCCACGATCATGACCGATCCTGATACGGCAGATAAAACATATATTGAGCCCCTTACACCGGAAAGCCTGGAAAAGATTATTGAAAAAGAACGGCCGGATGGATTGTTACCGAATCTGGGTGGTCAGACAGGTCTTAATCTTGCCTCCGACCTCCACAAAAAGGGGATTTTAAGCAAATACGGTGTTGAGGTTATTGGAGTAAAAATAGATGCAATAGAACGTGGCGAAGACCGTATTATCTTTAAAGACACGATGAACAGATTGGGTATCTCCGTACCGGTTTCCAAACCGAGTACTTCTGTAGAAGACGCTGTCGAGATTGCCAGGGAATTGAAATGTCCAGTCGTAATTCGTCCGGCATACACGATGGGCGGAACCGGCGGAGGGATCGCATATAATTTAAATGATGTTCGCACTATCGTAACCCGAGGCCTTGCTGCAAGCCTCATAAATCAGGTATTAATCGAGGAGTCGGTTATAGGATGGGAAGAGCTTGAACTCGAGGTTGTACGTGATGATAAAAACCGGAAAGTAACGGTCTGCTTTATTGAGAATGTGGATGCTATGGGTATTCATACAGGGGACAGCTTCTGTGTCGCTCCTATGCTCACCGTTCCCGAATCCCTGCAGAAACGCCTTCAGGATATATCGTATAAAATCGTGGACGCCATAGGTGTTCTCGGCGGGACAAATATCCAGTTTGCTCATAACAAAAAGGACGATAGACTTGTTGTCATAGAAATTAATCCTCGAACATCACGATCTTCCGCACTTGCCTCAAAAGCGACAGGTTTCCCCATTGCGCGTATTTCTACGAAGCTTGCTGCCGGCTTGACATTGGACGAAATTCCATACTGGAAAGAAGGAACACTGGATAAGTATAAACCAAGCGGAAATTATGTCGTTGTCAAGTTTGCCCGCTGGGCTTTCGAGAAATTTCCTCAGGCGAAAGACATTCTCGGAACCCAGATGAGAGCAGTCGGCGAAGTAATGAGCATTGGAAGAACATTCAAGGAATCATTCCAGAAATCAATTCGTTCTCTTGAAATAAGCAGGTATGGTCTTGGGGATGGGAAAGGATTCAGAGAGTTGTCTTTGGATGAATTGAAGTCAAGATTGGTAATGCCCTCAAGTGAACGTATATTTTTGATGTATGAAGCGCTTCGCAAAGGGATGGATGTTGATGAACTGTATAGCATTACACATATAGGAGAATGGTTTATTTCGGAAATAAAAGAACTCGTCGAGTTCGAGGAAGATATTTCAACATACGTATGGAAGGAACTGCCGGACGAATTGCTTGTAAAGGCAAAAGAGTTAAGTTTCTCAGATCGTTACTTAGCTCGGATTTTTGGCGTCAGTGAACGCGAATTAAGAGAAAAGAGAATAGCACTCGGCAAAAGAGCGTCCTATCAGGCTGTTCCGGTAAGCGGTGTTGAGAATGCAGCGTATTATTATTCTACATATAGCGATGAAAAA
>JABHYP010000091.1 GCA_018656855.1 Candidatus Latescibacterota bacterium
ACCACTTTCATACGCCAGAATGCTTACAAAGATAGCAGAATATCTCCCTAAATGGACTGTAGAGACTGAACTTGCGGCTGGAATCTTATTTTCAAAAGGATCCTTCCTTCGACGAATAGAAACTATTCTTTCGGACAAAAGAGATCATATCCGCAGGCTTTCCCGGTGGGCAATGATTGGAATTACATCAGCAATGTTTATATCGCTTATTATGGCACTTATTCTTCCACTAGGAGAAACACGAGAGACCGGGAATATGGTAACACTTTCCGGGAAAGTTGTGTATAAAGGCGAACCGGTTCCTGACACAGATATATATTTAAACAATATAATACTAAGAAATGTTGAGAAAGTTTGCAAGACAGACAGGAAAGGTTCATTCACTTTTGAAGTTGATTCATCGAAACTTGGCGGCAGGAATAATTATGAATATTATTTTATCACACCTTCTGTTATCGCACATAATAAAAAGTACTCTCTGGGATGGGCAAATCTTGTTAAAGGTACAGCATACAACAATCTAATCATTCACCTCCACGAGCAAAAAAAAGCCGGCGGGATAGTTACGGATTCATCTGGAAAACCCTTGGAAGGAGCAGAAATCATCCCATACGAAGTATATAATGGGAATCATGGTGTTCGCTTTTCATACGATCATCCATTAATCACAAAAACAGATAAAACTGGGAAATTTCATTTGCACAACATTCCAAATGGGGGATACGGCAGATTCTTTGTAAGAAAGGAGGGATATGCTCAAAAACAAATTAAACAATTGACAGAATTTATTAATAATCGTCCGATAACACTCGAACCGGAAGTACTCATTAAAGGCAGGATAATATTTGAAGATACAGGTTCTCCAGCAAAAAATGTTCGAGTCAGAGCTGTACAGACAATTACGCCGATGTGGACCTTTGAAACGGTAACCAATAAAAATGGGTACTATACATTAACAAATCTACCCTCCGGTAAATTCAATGTATACCCGGTATTCAATGAGGCATTTCCGGAATGGACTGCGGTAACGAATGATAATGTATATGTAAAAAGTGGAGAAGTCGTCGAAAATATTAACATTAAGCTTATAAAAGGGGGGGTTATTACAGGCAGGGTAATTGCAAAAGATACAGGGAAACCGATCCCAAATCATTGGATAGGATATAATGACCATTCACGAGCAGAAAATTTTGATAGTTTGATATCAATGTACTACACAGAAACTGATGCTGATGGTACTTTCAATATTCGTTCTTCTCCCGGCGCCGGAAGGATAATAACATCCGCGCCTGATGAATATAAACAGGAGTATGACGAAAGAAACATTAATAAAAACTGGGTAACGAGAAGCATAAATGCTGTGGAGGGTGAAACAGTCGAAGCTGAAGATATTCAGTTTGAGAGAGGTATCACGGTATATGGTACTATCCGAATGTTGAATGGAGAACCTGTTGCAGGAGTTCCAATAACCAATAAGGGTCGTCAATTAGCATATCAATCAGATTCAGAAGAAGATGGATCGTTTATTGTTACCGGGCTTAGAGAGGGTGTGGAACTTTCACTGAAAGCTTTTCATCCGAAACTTATGTTGCTTGGAGATATAACATTTGAAGTTCAGGCCGATACCACAGTATCAATTCTCCTGGAAAAATATGAAACAACAAGTATTTCAGGACGGGTGATTGACAGCGAGGAAAATCCAATGTCAAAAGCTTATGTCATGTTATTCATTAATGACAAATTAAAAAAAACTATCTCGCCCTGGAATATGATATCGTCAACGCTGACAGATGATAAAGGCGCCTATACATTTGATGGACTTATTGTGGGAGAACAATACGGTTTAGATGTTCGTGTACATGAATATGTAAATCTACAAAGCTTTGGAACATTGATAGCAAAAAGAAATATGCCGGGACATGATGACATTATTCTATCTAAAGGAAACCGGTGGCTTGAAGGAACTGTGACTAATACTGATGGTATTCCGATAGAAGATGCTACGGTTCAAATAAGAATAACCGGATCTTATAAATATGCTCGAACGGATGTTAATGGACAATACAGGTACGATAATCTTATCAAAGTATGTACTGATCTTGCACTTGTAACTCATAAGGAATATGGTCTTTTCCAATTCAGATATATCCCTACAAATTCCAGGAAAAACTTCGTTTTAACTAAAGGCATGCATTATCTGAGTGGAAAAATTGTGAACACTGAAGGAAATCCACTCGCTGGCGCCTTTTTAAGTTTGGAACCTGAAATCCATAATTCAGGCAAATATAGCCTTCGATCTAAAACTGATAAAAATGGTAAATTCACATTAGAAAATTTGATTGAAAAGAATGTAACGATACTTGTCGGCCATGAAGATATTGGTTTTAAAACATTTAAAAATATTGAGACCGACCGTGAAAATGTAACATTTGAACTGGTAAGTGACGAGGCAGCTGAAAAAGCATCAGAACCAGGTTTTCAATTTAGTGAAAAGGGGGTTGTCATTCTCGAGGACAAACCTGCGCCGAAACTTGATATAGAACGCTGGATCAACGGCAAAGATATTAAGCTGGCTGATCTGAAAGGCAATATCATTGTCCTGTATTTTCTGTCACTTGACATTGGGAAGTGCAGGGATATCTACCGATTCATAAGAATATTAGAAGGAGAGTACAATGATGATGGCGTAGTTTTTATCGGTATACATGAATACACAGCTGAAATTGATCCGTTGAAAAAACTCATTAATGAAAAAGTAAATACTTTCAATATTGCTGTAGACAAAAAGTCAAATAAAAAAGATTCAAAAGGAGTAACTTTTCAAAATTATGGGATATCAATGATTCCCATGAGTTTTGTGATAGATTCTGAAGGTAACGTTCATACTGATATTCCTGGTGTTAATCTCGAGAATAAAATTAAAGAATATATTAAAGCGAGGAAAGGGTAATGATTAAACGTTTCGTAAAATGCCACTTTGTGTTACTCATGTTTTCAGTTGCGATTATTATTGATAGTAATTTTGCAGAAGCAGAAAAATCTCCTTCACCGGAATCAATAAAATTGACTGAAATTAATAACACATGGTATGAAGACTGGGACGAAGGTATGGCTAAGGCTAATAAGCAAAAAAAACCCATACTGGTTGATTTTTATACCAATTCCTGCCCGGGTTGCGAGGCAATGCACAAAACAACATTCACTTCTCCGGAAATTAAAAAACGTCTCGCCGCTGACTGGATAAGTATAAAGATTAATCTCTCTAATACCCATAAGAAATGCACATATGACAGCAAATCTATGAATTATTATAAACTCGGGAAGTATTTTCGCATAACAGGAGTTCCGGCATTTATTTTCTTTGACAGGGAAGGAAAGCCTGTACAATCGGTTGTCGGATATAAAGACAAAGACCTGTTCGGCTCAATCCTCGATTACATGAAAGATGAAGCATACAAAAAGGGTATATCATTTAAGGAATATAGAAAGAGCGGTTCGTAGCAGTCGATATACCTAAATTTTCGTAATAAACTACAAAAACTGTTTACTACATATAAAAGATAGTTATGAATATTGAGAAACTTCACTCGTTCTTCGCAATATCTATTCTTTTTATAGAACTTCTTGTTTCATCGCAAAACCTTCATGCCGAAAATATCTACGAACTCCGCAAGCTTACCGAGGACGATTGGCTCGAAATGTCCACCGAAGAGCGCCTGCGTGCGCTTTCTACTGCGGTAAGGCATGTGCCTGACCAGACATTCCTCGGAGATTTCGGCAGGTATTATGACCTTTACAAAAAATGGGGATATGATTTTTACGAGATGGAAGACCGGTATGAGTCATATGCACATAGTGATTTCTATAGTACTTTTCGTACTATTCCAAGTTATAATTTGACTGAGAACCGCAGAAGACGGTGGTCGTATAACGAGTTTGGCGACAGAGTGACATTACTGAGAGGTACCGGTGCTATCTGGAGGGAAAAATATTATGATGACGGAACATACTATGTATCGAATCCCTGGGGTTATTTTAACTCTGATGAGTTTAATAATGGTATATGGGTAGTGAAAGAATCAACAAGCAACTGGGCTTATTCATTGATCGGGGCTCAGAGCTTGAGAACAAGTTTTACCCCGCTTACCCTGTCAATTCCGGATATAAATGGGATGTCATTCGATTTTCAGAACGAGAATACTTCCTTGAAGATTGTCAATAGTGCTGTTTTCGGGCAATTTGGCAGTGATTCAATTATTATTGAAGACAAATATATGAGAAAACTTAATAAAGTAGGTACAGTCATGCTCAGAGGAGGCCGTCTGCAGAGAAGATTAGGCGCCTTGTCATTAGGCACATCCTATGTTACAACATATGGTATACAAAAAAACCGGATAAGAGGAAGTGAATGGCGTGGCACGCTTCATGCGTTTACACCTACACCTGTCATGGTTGCAGTCCGTTTCCTCGACGACTCACCTGAAGACAGCGGGGGCGGCCCGGTTGTGTATGATATCAGGCTCAGGATAAACGGCAGGTATCGTCCTGATATACAGCCGCAGATTTTTAAAGATGACGTTTCCCTTGAATACACGAGCGCTTCGACAGATATAAATGAACAAAAATATCTTGATCGTCGTGGTATTAGTTTTTTCAGTTTCGGCGATCCGCCTTTACCCAAATATGTCGATTATATATACTACAATGATTTAATCAGAGGTATGAACGGACAGAATGTATTTAACAAATTCAGTAAATCCCTTGCAAACAGGTATTATACTGTCGCTGAATTATCAAATAGACCACTCCAGGCAAATGGAACAGAAACACTTGTATGCTTGTTCGATCTTGCAAAATGCACCGAAAAGATACACAGTGTCGAGGCAGTTACAACCGTTGCAAACGATTACCGTATCCAAACCGCTATGATTTATACGGAGGACCCTAAGGGAGGCCATAACTCTTCCGGTAATAACTACGGCTGGTATAATACAACGTTCTGGCAAACTGCAGCGCAGGCTGAGAGAAATATAAAGGATGGTTCAAATATCCGAACAATTACAATTGATTTTGGATACCAGACAGCCAATGTCATATACGGATTCGATGCCGATTTCAATTACCTCGGTTTTAATGTTCGGGGAGAATATGTTACCAATATTCAGCACTATATGTTCGCTGAAGGGCTTGCGGGCACGGGAAAGCCATTACAATTACCCTATATTTATCCTCCCCGTAAAGGGCACCGCTGGTCACTGACCGACAACGCATATTATATAACATCTTCAAAAGATTGGGATAAATTCGGATTTGCTGCCGAGATCTTCAAAATGGGCAAGTTCTATCGTCCCTACATGGATTATTTTACTTTTTCAGTACCTATATTGAACAATATTACCAGGATTCCGTTGATTGAAGATAATGACGATTATGACCGGTATCGTGACAATTCCTTTTATTCGGAATTTAGAGAGTCACGAGATAAAGACGGTGTGTTTCCCGGCAGAGATGAGGATAAAGACGGCTTGCCGGATACTAACAAAAATTTTAATTATCTTCCTGACTTCGTTGAACCCTTCATGATGCTTGACATCGATCCGGATGAGTTTACATTCGGAACCGATTACAATAATAATACCATACCTGATTTTCGTGAAAACGATATAAAACTAGATACACCCTATGACCTCGATCGTCAGGGACGCCATTTTTCCCTAAGATATACTCCCCAGAAAAGCGTTAATATCATTCTCGGCTCCCTTCGTACAATGGGGGTAGGAATCTCAAACAGGACATACGATGATTATGCTAAATTTAACCTGAATTACGATGTTTTCGATGTTGGAAAACTGTATGCAGAATATAGGTATGAAAAGATACAGGATAATATTCGTGATCAATACTTTGGGTATGAACAAACTGGTACGATGATCCCAGGACACGGTACTTATTTGCATTTACCGGTACTTTATAATTCCCATTACGACGAACTTGAGTACCGTAATTCCAAAGTAAACCGGCTGTGGATTGATTCCGCTATCAGGGCTGTACCATCGGTAACATTGGAAAACTATATAAAAATTGAAAAAAATGAACAGATCGAAGGCAAAATGTATGATAAAACCTTTCAACCTCATGATGTGCTCGCCACGTTTGCTCTTGCGAATAAACTCGTCTATACAAAACGATGGGGAAACTGGGTATTCTCACCGGGTATAAAGCTGCGTCTGTACAAGAAAGATCGTTCTGAGTCCCTCCAGCCGCTCGATCACTATTTGGAACGTATACCGATTGTCATGCTGAAATACGTGGTTTCACACAGAAGCGATATCTCGTTTGGTATGCAGGGGATACCCGGATGTGAATACTATTATAATGACCATATTATGAGCAGTAATTCATTTAAACGTCGGACATACACGCTTCAGTTTCAGAACAAATCGGAATATTTCGGATACGACATCTGGGCGTCAGTCGGCGCAACACTGGATACGATAGATTTTCAGAAACCGTATCGAAAGGTTGAGAATTATAAAACAACAGGGACATTTGTGAGAGTATATTGTGGATGGGAATGATATTTTAAAAGCATAGTAAGAAGTGGTTAAAGTGAGGTTTTGTTTATTAAACTGCAAGAAATCGTCAGAAGAAAATAGATGTTATTATCAGTGAGTATATTCGTTAGCCGATATTGGAACTGAGTCCCAGCTCTCTGATAAGCCTCTCAGCGATTTTTATCATTATTTCGGAATTGTCAAAATAGCCTTGTGAAACCTGGCTGTTCACTTCCTCAATCTTGTCAGACCTGTCCTCAATTTTCATAGCATTATTCACAGCAACCTCGGTAAAAACATCTTTTACAACTGATGATTCGGCGACACCTTCTGCAACTGAATCTAGCAGTTCGTTATTATATGCTCCTCGTTCGATACGTTCAGAAACTTCTTTCACCAGTTCCATTCTCGGCGGATACTCTATTTCAACCGACTTTGACAGCCGCTTAGCCTGTTCCAGCTCGTTAGCGGCTCCAGAAAGTTTGACCGAATCCACTGTTGTACTACGTTTTTTTGAAGCTTTCCCGGAGGCATTATTTTCACCGATATTTTTTATCCCATTGTTACCGAATGATACATCTGGAATTTTCATTGATTTTTCTCCGAAGTAAACGCTCAGGTTTAATAAGACTGAGTCCCGGCATAAGCATTTATTGCATTTTTATTAGTATCAAAGATTTTCATTTGATGGACAGCATCTTTTTTTGCCCTTTTAGCCTCTTCAACTGTTTCGCTGATAACGGTGACGGACTCATGGATGCTTTTGTTAAGCTTTCCCACAAGCATCCTTATTTCTCCGCTGCTTATAGAATTTATAGTCGAGGGATCACTGTAATACTTTTCAAATAATGATATCACGGCCTGGTTGGCAGACTCAATTTCATCTTCAATTTTCTTTTTATGTGCAGCCTTCTTGGAAAGATATTCCACATTATCATCTTTGATACATACACACTCCTCGATAATTATATTCCGCAGCCTTTCATGAAGTGTTATGTCGTGACACAGAGTATTTTTTAATTCATCGACAGTGTTCATTTATTTATCTCGATAATTGGTTAAATATTGGCTCTCAAGTTCAATGTTTTAAGTATATTAACAAAAACACCAAATAAATACATATTTTGAAATACTTTTTTTAAATTGCATTTTTTCTCTTGAATTTCCTGCATTCGTTACTCTCAAAAACCTGTTTCCAGGTTTCTTCAAGCTCGTAGAGGGAATCCCGTACTTCCGTGATTTTTTCAACATCATCCTGCATATGGGCTATATTCAGCTTATTGTAAAGCTTTAGATACATTCTTAAAAGAACATTCCCCATTTCACTCCCTTTTTCCAGATTCAAGGATGACATGAGTTCAAGAATCACATTTTTCGATTTTGAAAGATACATCCCCATTTCAATATTATCGTTGTTTGCCACCTTGAGAGCTTTGTTAAGAAAATTTATGGCACCTGCGTACATCATCAATATAAGCTTGGTCTGGTCCAGTTCACAGGCATGGGCTTTCTGATATACTCCAAATCCTTGTTGATACATTTCTTTGTCTCCGTAGTCTCACAAACATTGATTATTTTACGAATCGGGATAAAGTTTTTCCTTACCAATTACTATATATAATATCGGCAGATTTATGGGATAACTTTAGAATAAATCATGTTACTTCTAAGATAAAAATGAGCTCGTGGAGGGCAGAGTGGCGAGTGACGAAGAGAGTCTCTGTTGGAGAGACTGAAGCCGGGCAAGAGAACGTTCCAGTTGTGTAAATTTCCGAACATATCGTATACGTCTCATTTCCATCCGATTGTTCATATCGGCTATACGGAGTTTATTTGAATCGATAGTGTATTCCAGACTGTCAATTTTGGCCTCAATAAACCCATCAACAATATCGGTAATCGAAGTAATTTCATTGTAGAGCATATCAGCCACACCGGAAATAAGAGTAATTGAACCCTGTGAAGACCCTTCGGCTTCAAGCTCACCCGTTGTTAATGTGGAACGTATAGCAATTCCGCGTGTGGAATCATCATCACCGGAGGCTGTCAGGTTTTGTCCCTTTCCGGTTCCTTCTTTTCCGTTTATAGTTCCTTTAATATCGACTCCGGCAAATTCATCATCTTCGATGCCAAGGCTTTCTGCTCCGCTGAGAGTGAATGTACTATCGGAACCATAATTAACGTGAGATATCACAAGGCGGTTGTTATCATCAACTGAAGCCTCGATATTTACAGCGTTACGGCCGGATTGGACTGTTTCAAAAACACCGAAATCCAGTCCTTCAATCGTGCTCTCGATGTTAATACTGAAATCGCTTTTTCTGGCAGTAGTATCCTCAATTCGCATACGGCCTTCAGAATCAATTGCTGCGCTTACTTCATAATCGTTTACACTTTCAATGGTATTAAGCAGTGTCAGAACCGTTGTATCTTCATCAACCGAGATAGTCCTTTGAAAACTATTACCGCGACGATTCGTGCCAATGATAGTTATTGTGTCATTTTCCTCAAGAGAAACGCCCTGAATAATACTCCCTGTATTCATATTTTTTTCAATGGCAAAATTATCTAGCTCATTAAAAAATGCTACTCTCATAGCTAGGAAAGTATTTG
>JABHYP010000092.1 GCA_018656855.1 Candidatus Latescibacterota bacterium
CCTTCGTCAAGCACGATCTCCCCAACCGGAACGCCTTCACTGTATAGCTCCGGCGAATATTCGATAGCGAATGGGACGCCGTCGCGTGTCTTCACTCCTATCCGTCTGACCTCCTCAAAATCATGGTCGTCCGATGCAATCCAGAAAAGCGGGATGACATTAAAGCCTGTCTTTTCGGATAATCTTGAGGCGAGCCGTACCGAATGCATGGCTTTGTAGAGAGTGTACAGCGGGCCGCCGAAAAGACCCGCCTGCTGGCCGCTTACGATGAAAACAGTTTTGCTGTCGATTGATTTTAAAGAATCTTTGGCTGCTTTCCCTGCGCCAAGACGCCTGTTTTCGCGCTCAAGAAGAGCCTTAAGCGATGAATACGGATAGGCCGAAGGATCAAGCTTTTTCAGGTGCGAAACGAGCCGCACAAAATCGGGTTTTTCAGAATCGGAAGGAATACTCCGGGAACTGTCTCCCTCGAAAAAAGTTTCTGCATCGATGGCTTTCATCATGTGATAACTTTCAGGATTTGGGATTGAAAATCGTTATTATCAATTACCATTAATTGATAAATAATGGTAAACTATTATTCTTCCGGCTGCATTTGAGAAGAACCTTTCCTTTTTATTCGAGGAATCAGCATCGGAACTTCTCCCATATATTCTTCATAATCTTTCCCGAATTTTTTTAACAGAAGTTTTTCTTCATGTTGAGCTATAAAACAATAAAAAATGATAATAAAAATCCAGATAATTGCTGCGATTATCGAAAAAGTAAGTGTTAACAAACCGAGATAAAATAATATCGCGCCAAGATATACCGGGCGGCGGACTATACCGAAAACTCCCTTTCTGATAACACCCGGCTCTTCTCTAATCTCGCCGAAAACAATACTGAGACCTTTTTTTGCAATATAACCTGAACTCGACAGAATAATTGCTGATAAAGGTATTTTTACAAATATTGGAATATACTTTGAAAAAAAGGTTGAATATTTGAAGAAAAATGAATCGATTATCCATGCCGCTAAAAATATGAATAAAAGCAAGAGTTGTCCCGTATCGCCTAAAACATGTTCGCCAGCTAAATCCTGCCTGTGTTCATGTGTTTTCATAACATATTTACTCTCTTTCTTGATATCTATTATGCAGTATTTTGACTAACGGCATAGTGCTTAACTGCCAGTATGGAACAAAGCGGAATATCGGCAGACACAGCGAATGGTTATGCACTGATCCACTCTTCTCTCCGCAACTCCCAGTATGAAAAGGCTTGCTTCTTATTCAGTGTGCTAGACTTTGGTTTCAGGCCACAGCGATTGTAAAGCTTTTGTGCCGCGACATTTTCTTTAGATGGTTCGGTCCACACTGCAACTACTCCCGGCTCTGACTCAAAAATGAAGCGAATCAGAGTCTTCAAAGCATCTGTAGCAAGACCCTTTCCTTGCGC
Source organism: Candidatus Latescibacterota bacterium (assembly GCA_018656855.1). Classification (GTDB taxonomy): domain Bacteria; phylum Latescibacterota; class Latescibacteria; order Latescibacterales; family Latescibacteraceae; genus JABHYP01. The sequence continues at coordinate 1,441 of JABHYP010000092.1, forward strand.
CTTGGGGGTGAACTTGATATCGAGGCCAGCTCGCCCGTGTATTCTATCAACATCATAATAGACTTCACCACAGAATCCAAGGCCTTCCGTATGAACTATTAAGTGATGTTTATCAGGATTCGATTGTAGCTTGCTATACCAGTCCATTATCTTCTCTGGATTGTATCCGAGGCCATTTGGAAAACCCACCCACATCATCACGTGTCTATCATTCCACAAAGCAATGAGATTTGGGAAATCAGATTCGGTTGTACTATAAATTGTTACCCTTCTGCCTTGAATTTCCATTGTTTGATAAATGTTTTCTTCTCCAAAGTAGGCGCCTAACGGTAAAGCTCAGAGCCGCTATGGGGTACAGGGGAATAGCGGTCAGAAACAGAACCGAGTTAGCCGGATTATTTCTTATTCAGCTCTTTTTGAATGATCTTTTTTATTTCACTGAAAAATTCATTTCTAATCTTTTCAATATGTAATGCTTCTTGATAACTAATATGAGGGACCACATCTTTTGTCATACATCTTTTGGGTTCGATTTGTAATGCATACGAATTAACCTGTTTTTCCCAGAACCATTCTGCGCATCCGAATTGTATGTATTCCGGATCAATTGCCGGGATTTCTCTTAGGCCGCTGAATAATAATATTCCTGCGTCGCTGTTTTGTATGCATAAAGCTATATAGGCTATTCTGTATTCGACACTTGTAATTCTGTCCGAAATTGGCAAAGGCTTAATGTTTTCGGGATTCTTTTGATTATCATGCAAAAAATGCCCGTAACAGCTTTGTAATGTAAAGCAATAAGGCAGTTTTGTAAAACTGTCAACTATTTCAATTATTGGTGTATCAATAGCGCTGGTATTCAGACTTCTTAAGGATTTCTTCCTTTGTTCATGGTAATGAGGATTATTAACAAATTCTTTTAATTCTGTAAAAGTTTCCAAGTGAACTTTACCTGCCCGGACAATACCATAATTATATTTAATTTAGTAATTTTTCTATTTCAGAAAAAGTCTCTAACGAGCTTGCTCTCTTTGCATTTAAGTCTATAACCTTACATTCTTTATCTGTAAATAAACAACAATTTAATATATTTTCCGGAAAATCCGAACTTATTATCAGCCTGCAAAAATCATTTTATTTCTGATAAACAAATATACTTGCCGGTGAAGATTTCAGGTCATACGGATTTCTGTTAAAATCACCGTAATGAGCCAGAAATTTAAAACCAATGTTTCTATGGAATATTTTATTATCATTTTCTTTGACAGGGTAAAGCGTATGGCTATCTTCAAATACTTTCTGATTATCATATTCAAGAGCAGTTTGGAAATTTATCTTATGCTCAGATATTTTATTGTATCTTCTTGAAAATTTAATATCTCTATTCTGACGATATATCACGGGAAATACATATTCTTGATTTTTTAGAATATTATCCCAATTTACAGTTTGAAAAATCCATACGCCTCCTTGAGCTAAAGCGTTGTACACACTGTTTAAAAATTTTAGTGACTGATTCTGGGATAAATAAGAAACAACATTTCCAATAGAATATATTAAGTTAAAGCTTTCATTTACACTATGTATATTCAACATGTCAAGATTTAAAAAAGCAGCTTGAGGATAGCTGTTTGTGGCATATTCAATCATGCTTTTATCAATATCAACTCCAGTGGAGAAATGACCCTGTTCAGCGAATCGGCCGATATAATGTCCTGTACCACATCCGATATCAAGAATCCTGCTGTTATCACCTGTTAAATAGCTTGATAAAAAAGAATAAGTTTGAGTTTTAAAAGGAAAGATTAATTCATAATAATTTGAAAACTTAGAGTATAAAGACATTCTCAGATAACCATGTTTGTTTAAATGTTTATATTTCTGACGGCGAAACTCAAATGCGCGATGGGCAACCGCCGCGATAACTGCTCTATAGTTGCAGCTGTTTGTTGTCTGGTCCTTCACTCTATTTTTATTTGCGATTTTACAACAAGCTATCCATATCGGGCATGCTCTCCTTACTGATAATCGATCCTGAGCATTTCAAAGCAGTAGCCCCCATAAGTGCGCCTATCCTGGCGGACTCAGGAGGTGACTTGCCCGTTATATCGCCAAGAAGAAATCCGCCTGTAAAAGCATCTCCTAGCCCGGCTTCATTGCCCCTTTCTTCTTCTTTAACAGGGAAAATTTCTACCCATTCTTGCTTTAAAGCTCCATCTTCCTGCCACGAAACAAAAATATCCCGGGGACCATCGGTTATCACAACTTTCTTTACTCCACAGTTATGCATACGTTTGGCATGCTCATACTGGGGTGTATCTTCGTCATAGAATTTTAACTCCTGCTCATCCGCTATGCTGGCAAGCACTATATCGGAATGTTCAAGCGCCTTGCTCAAGACACTAAGAGCTTCTTGCTTCAGGGGATGAGTCAGTTCCGCACCCTTGCTGAATCCCCATAGACCGGAGCGAAGATTTGTGCTTAGGGCAGTAACCTTCCCATTCCTGCGCGCCTGTGCAAGAATCTCGATCAGCTTGTCCTGATCCTTTGCCCCTGCGCCGCGAGTCCCCGGCCTGTTACGCAGAACCGCAAGGCTTATCAGTGAGAGATAAACATAGTCAAAATCCGTTGTGAAGGATTCGATTACCTGTTGATTAACAGAAGGAGAAACCATCTGGGTTGCCGCAGATTCCTTGCGAACAAATGTAAATCTTTCTCCGGTATTAGGGTCTGGAATTATTTCGCCGTAATCATTGTAATTGATAACAAATGTCCCTACTGTCCGACCGGAGATTCTTTGTATCAGATCAGCCCCTACTCCCTGATCCAGCACGAAATCGAGAGCGGCGTCGCTCGCGGGATCGCCATCGGGGCCAAGAGCTGTGTAGTATTGGGTGTGAATCCCAAGGGTATACTTTTTAGCTATGTGAGATATCGTGGCAACAACCGCCAGGCTGTCGCCTCCGTAACCAATGCTTTGCTTTGAAGCGCCTGGCCTTTTACAGAACTGGCAGAGCATTTCGCCAATTGAGACAATACTGCTTCCCATAAATACTCACCCATTAAGCTGTCCGGAATCTCAACATCATCATCTGCTGAGGTCGCAGAGATAAAGCAATAATAAAGTATTGTAAAATTGATTTGCAAGAAAAAATTGACAATAGTGTATCGACAGGTTTGAAACCTGTCTCTATCCAATTTTATTTATCGTTTTCCTCTACTTTCTCCGCGGTGAGAAATTTCTTTGAATAATCCGGTATTATTGCTGTTGTAATAATAAAAAAAGCTCCATCAATAAAATGGAGCCTTTTTTATTTTCAGGATGTAAAAAATCAATTAGATTTCAGCAAGAATAGATGCCATGATATTCTTTATACCGGTATTATGTAAAGAATAAAATACAACGTTTCCATTTCTTCGCGATTTCAACACTCCCCTGGACTTAAGAATGCTCAACTGCTGGGAAGTAAGGGATTGCTTTGTACCCAGAGTCTTTACCAGATCTCCGACCGAGCTTTCGCCTTTCATGAGAATATTCACAATCTGCAGCCGAACGGGGTGTGCAATAGCTTTTAGTGTTTCAGCCATTTTTTCAAGGGGTTCCTCTTTGATTAGTTTTGTTGATAAACGTGCCAATGTTACTCCTTCCTTGATTGTTATAAGTGATTACAAACCAACTGTGCCTCAAAGTATAATATAACAATATACTATAAATATCAATCGAAAACAAATATTATTTTCATATTTTTGCGAACTGCGTAAGACCTTGTACATTAATAAATTATGTATGTTATTAATAATAAAGCTTATTGATTTTTTTAAAACAAAAAATTTTTATTTATTAAACACCTCATATTTAAGATAATTCTTTACTTGATGAATTTGAAGCTATATGGTATACTATTTGAAATTCTTTATCCGGGGAAAAACTGTGAATATGGAAAGAGATGCATATAAAGAAGCTGGCGTGGATATTGAAGCTGCCATGCTTACAAAACGTCAAATAAAAGAGATGGTAAGGTCGACGTTCGGCCCAGAGGTTCTTACCGACATCGGATCGTTCGGCG
>JABHYP010000093.1 GCA_018656855.1 Candidatus Latescibacterota bacterium
GTGCCCAATCCGCATTTTTCATCGTTGCTTGTCCTGATAAGATAGCCTGTATAACCTTCATTGATGAGCTTGGCGCAGGTGCCCGAACAGCAGTAGGGTATATCGTCAAGGTGAGCCTGAATCGCCGCGAATACCTTGCCTTTGTGAGGTTTTCCAGGCACATCCTTTTCAACAACTACCTCCCCAACATCCTCCCTTGCAGCCCAGGCATTCCCGGGAGGCACAATTCCAGTACTGCTTCCGAGGAGGGCTCCTCCTGCAATTGCTTTACCGAAAAATTTATGTCTTGCCACGAATATATCTCCTTCTAAATTATGCTCGTATTTGCATAAAGGGAACAGATGATTTATCGCAAAGGAACAGCATGTTCCTTGATATACTCTGGCTGCTTCGGAGCATATCCCTGCCCCGGGCCCAAGTAATGGAATGCTTCGGCATATTCGAGACCGTGTTCTTTCCCAAGGCGTTTTTCATCCTCAAGCAGAAACTCTTTCACATAATTGTAATTTGTTTCCGCATCATCAGCACCGAGTATAGGAAGCTTTTTCCCTTCCCTTTTAAGGCGCTCTCTGAGACCTACTCCGTGGTTGCCGGCAGGTCCCTGGGCTCTATTAGCCACATTTGACCTGATTCTCTGGTCTATATATGAGCTGATATCAACCACACGGTTCACAAGATGCGGTCCGCGGGCATGGTAATATTTTTCCCTTACGCCGTGGGGTTTTATACCTGCTTTAAAGTGTTCAGGATAGTCCTTGCCCCCGCCAGCCATCCAGCTTGCGGCCTCGCACACTGATGCAGTAATATAGTGGTCGGGATTCTCCTCGTAATGTCCCCATGGATCGTAACCGATAATTGTATCGATCTTTAAAGCACGGATAAGAAAAATCATACGCGCGAGCATTTCTGTTCTATCGATATTATCCATTCTGTGGTTGCGGTATCCGAGGTTGAATACTTTTTTAAGTCCCAGTACTTTCGCTATTTCAAAGTTATCCCTTTCGTTGGCAACGACAGTGTCACCTACTGTTCCAGGCCCGGCATGGTCGTCATTCGTTACATTGATAAGATAGCCTGTGTATCCCTCATTGATCAGCTTGGCAACGAGGCCGCCGGCAAAAATTGGTATATCATCCGCATGAGGCTGAATAGCGGCCAGCACTTTGCCTTTATGAGGCTTGCCCGGAACATCACGCTCGATAATCAGATCATCCGTATACATGATATAATTCGATTGAGATGCGAATGCTGACTGCGGTCCTGCTGCGCCGACAGCGCCGCCGAGGAGCGCACCTCCAGCCATTGTTCTGCCGATAAATGTACGCCTTTCCATTAAAATTCCTCCTCGATTGTTAACAGTTATGTTTTTTTTACAATAGATAATCAGTCATTTTTCAGTCAGGTGAGTTTTTACAAGCATCAACCTTTCGGAAGCTATCCAGTGTGGCATGAAAACAGGGAAATAGAAAATGATTTTATTAAGTCTGATTTATTATGGCTATTCAAAGAAAAAGTTTTACCCGCAGAGAACACGGAGAACACAATAAATAAGATTGAAAAAGATTATATTAACATTTTAAGGCTATTAAGATTACAATACTTTTTTAATGTTTTATCTCAGCGACCTCTGAAGGTAAATTTATTAAAGTTCGATTTGATTAAAATATAATTTTATTAGACTTTCAAAATAAAGTTTAATGAAAATTATGTCAAGCCTTTTGTGCCCGAAATACTTTATTTAAAAACAAAAAAAACTTTGCAAAAGCTAATTTTTTTTATAATTTCATGATATGCCAAAAGAACCGAGCAATGAGAGGATATTTTCTTCACGGAATTTCGAAAGTTTAAAATTAAAAAATCAGGCTTAAAACAATTATGAAATAAAACACTACCGACATAGATAATAATTGTTTATTATTCATTTTTTAAAGGGATAAAGGTTAGGTTTATAGTTTTTGGTTTATAAACTTGAAACCTATTCTCAACATAAATCTTAAAACGCAGGAGCCGGCATTATGAAAAAACTTATCGTCGCACTGGCAGTCGCTTCAGTAACTATCCTCATCTTCGGTTGCGGAGACTCCTCACAAAAACAAACGCAAGTATACGAACGTAAGTTTTACCCTCCGCAGGAAGAAGGGAAATACGATGTCCTTCTTAAGGGAGGCCATGTCATCGATCCGGCTAATAATATAAGCAGCAAGATGGATGTTGCTGTAACTGAGGGGAAAATAGCACGTGTCGATACCGACATCCCGGCCTCAGAAGCGAAAAAAACGGTCGATGTCACCGGTTATTATGTGACACCGGGATTAATTGACATCCACGTGCATTGCTTCAGCTACTATTATAAAAAAACGGTGTCTATAATTGCCGACCATCATTCAATCCAGTACGGCGTTACCACCGTTGGGGATGCCGGAACCTGCGGAGCCGAGCATTTTGAGCAATTCAAAGAGGAAATCGATAATTCCCTGGTAAGGATACTTGCTTTTCTCAATATATCCGAGACGGGAATGGACGAAGGGGAAAGTGATCCCTCAAGTATGAACGTGAAACGCGCTGTGGAAACTGCCAAAAAATATCCCGAATACATTGTCGGATTCAAAACCGCCCATTATGGCGGAGGTGAATATGAAGGCGACAGCAGACCCTGGACCTCGGTCGACAGCGTTCTTGCCGCAGGACGCCTCGCCGGTCTCCCATGCATGTTCGATGTTCACATGCGAAAGGCCGAGCATGGTCAGCCCGAGCGTTCGTACCGTGAGCTGTTACTTGAAAAAATGCGCCCTGGTGACATTCACACACATAACTATGCCGCACAGTTCCCGGTAATTCAGGAGGACGGCACTGTCAATCCCGATATAATCAAGGCGCAGAAATCTGGGCGTATTTTCGATATCGGCCACGGAAGCGGAAGTATCGTGTTCAGAAA
>JABHYP010000094.1 GCA_018656855.1 Candidatus Latescibacterota bacterium
CAACACCCCGATTGCCGAATGCTTCAGCAAGTCGAGGATTTATGTCCAACGCTTTTGAAAAGTCCGCAATAGCCGTTTCATAATTGCCTAAGTCTAAGTATGCAGTGCCACGATTGTTGTATGCTTCAGCAAATTGAGGATTGATGTCTAACGCTTTTGTAAAGTCCGCAATTGCTGTTTCATAATTGCCTAAGTCTAAGAAAGCATTGCCCCGATTGCCGAATGCTTCAGCAAATTGAGGATTTATGTCCAACGCTTTTGAAAAGTCCGCAATAGCCGTTTCATAATTGCCTAAGTCTAAGTATGCAACACCCCGATTGTAGTATGCCTTAACAAGTCGAGGATTGATTTCTATTGCTTTTGTAAAGTCCGCAATTGCCGTTTCATAATTACCTGAACCTGAGTAAGCAGTGCCCCGATTGTAGTATGCTTCAACAAGTCGAGGATTGATTTCTATTGCTTTTGTAAAGTCCGCAATTGCCGTTTCATAATTGCCTGAATCTGAGTAAGCATTGCCCCGATTGCTGAATGCTATAGCATATTCAGGATTGATGTCTAACGCCTTCGTGTAGTCAGCAATAGCTTTATCATATTGATCTAATTTTGCATAAGCATTACCACGATTAGTATATGTCCCTGCTATGCCTTCTTTATCATCTGCTCTGTTTGCCTCAACCAATGCTGTAGTATATGAATTAACTGACTTCTCATTTTCACCAAGAAAATAATAACAGATACCGATTTGAATATGTATTGCACCACGCTTTTCAGGATCGCTCTCAATCTCCAGACAATGATCATATAGACTAATTGCTTGTGGATACTCCTTCTTTAAAAAATGCTCACGCCCTTCCGCAAACATTCGCACAACATTAGGATTCGATGATTGTGCTATGCCATCCTGATAATCACATATTATAGTGGTTTTTTCGGTCTCATGAACAATTAATCCTAATAAGCTCCAGCGAGATTTATCAGATTCTATTTTTTGTGTTTTTAAATGTTGCGAATCAATCTGATTCTGGGATTTAGTTTCTTTCGATATAACATTATCAGGAGTTTCTGTCGGATTTATTAGTTTTATGATTGAATTTTTTAATAAGGCTCCAATAACTATAATAATAGCGACAGTAACTCCAATGGCTACACCCTTTAAATATATAAAATCAAAAATTTTTTTTATTTTTTCAAACATATTTGTATTACTCAATTTTTACCAAAGAAGTATCTATTAATTAACTTAAAAATCATGAATATATTATTCAATTTGAGATTTATAATAACTCGATTATATCAATACTATATATAAAATCAATAATAGTCAATTGCTTTTTCTTAAAACAATTTAATAAAAAAGAGAGTTAAATTACATGTAATCAATAATATTTCATTTTTATGAAAGGTGGTTGAAATAATAACAATACGAGATTATTATAACCACCCAACAATCTGTATCCTATACGCATAAAAAAAAACCTAACTATAATCAGCTGAGTTATTGTTTTTATTGGTGGAGTAAATTTAACGATTTGCGAACCATTTCGGTTGTTTTTTACATTGCCTATTGGATTTTCCTGAAGCATAGCATCAAGGAATCGACAATTAGCTTCCCAAACACTCGGTCCCTTCCTCCTGTGGGGAGAACGGGATATTAGCCTTATTATCGTGAGATCCCAACAACGTTGCACAAAAAACGCTTTAGGGAGTTTAAATTCCCAACCTAACTGCATCTATAAAACCATTGGGATTTATCACAAGTTTTCCGGAGGCAGTTTCCGTTTTTGTTTCTACTAAGAATCCAAATATTTGTTCGATTGTCAGGCTTTCATCAATTCCCCAGGCTAAACCGGCAAGTCCTGTAAGATAGGGTATTGCCCAGCTGAAACCGCCGTCCCCCCAATATGTGTAATGCGTTGTATCTTTGTTGTTGCCGGTTGTTCTGAAATCAGCGGGCACAATGATCCTGTCTGTATATTCTTTTGCCCAGGGAGAGAAATCATAATTATCAGGATTATTATTGTCCTTATAAGGAGGGCAGCCGCCTCCGGTAAAAAATGCGTGTGTTGTCTGCAAATCCGAATAAATCACTGCAATACCATGTTCATTCGCTTTTTTTACAAATTTTGCCCAAATCTTGACTTGCTCTTCATTCTTTACACTTGCGACATAGTGAGAAATTGATACCGCTTTGATTTTTTTCCCTTCAGGCAGTGAACTGTTTATTTCGATAAGTTTTTCAACAGCGAGACAGTGGTTATGCAAATCCCGCGTGTCGTCAGGGACTGCGATATAAAATAATTCAGATTCAGGGGCAACTCCGCAATTTTCGCCGCACAAAATTGACGCACATGCTATCCCGTGACAATGAAGTCTGTAATTATAGACCTTTGCGGAGTCTGTAATAACCTGATAATAGTTTATACGGCCATTGAGTTCCGAATGATTCGGATTAATAGGTTTGTCGATAAGCGCAAGCGAAACGCCCTTCCCTTTAATACCTTGAATGTGCAATTCTTTCACATTCAAACCCGGATTTTTTGTCCCTTCCAGCCACTTCTCCGGCGTGAATCCAGATGGAATGTTTATTACTTTTCCCCATTTTGTATGGTTGTCATATTCGAGAAATGCGAAATCTTTCAATGGCATATCGCCCACATCCAATGGAATGTTGTTGAGGTCATATCCATAATAATTATTCTTCGTAATATCTCCGGATAATTGCCAGAGTGTAATTGCCTTTTGGGAAGTAGTGCAGGTTGAAGCTAAAAAAATAATCACAATAAAAAAAAGAAATAAATTCCATTTCATGCTGTTTCTCCAGCTGTTTTGGTTAGATGATGTGTGAAAAACTTTATTATACGCATTTGTAATATGTGACGGAGCTGTTTTCGTTTAAGTTCAGTTTTTTTAAGCGGGAAAGAATAACGAGTATTCTGAGGCAACAATCCGCAACCTATCCGCAAGCGTTCTTATTAACACCAACCCAAAAAAGATCCGCGATTTCTCAGGTCTTTCTTCTATAATATTGTGGAATAAATTGAACGATTTGCGAACCATTTCCATATCACTTCAATACTGAAAAAATCAAATAATTATGAGCCTCCTATTTCACTGATACCATCTTTCTCATCTGAGTAAGCTTATTATTACTGAGTCAGTATATAAAGTGGTTAATTATCTTTAACGATCATACCTGAGATATCACCTAAGTCTTGTGTATTATAAATATGCAATTTGCTATCTTTCCATGAAAATGCGTAATAATCAAATTCAATCTTAATGCAATTAAATCTAACCTTATTTTTATATATGGAATAAATATTGATATGAAAAAACTATTTATTCTTTTCAACAATGAGTAGAAATTCAATCTTAGATGTTGCGCCCATAAGTTGAAATGTTGGTTTTATATATGGGATTACTGTCAAAACTTCTCCTTCTAGTTGGTTTAAGAAGTTTTCTAACTTTTCCTGAGCTGTATTTTTTTTAACTTCTAGTCGATGAACTCTGTATTTCATTTTTTCCTCCTGCTTTTCAATTTTTAAAGTTTTTTTGTTTTCAATACTTTTAACATGATCCCAAATCCATCTTAAAATGTTTACTATTTAAAATTATAAATTAATTACCAATCAATGTCAAAAAAATAACTCAGCTAATTCTTATAGAAGTATCTTTATAAAGTATACATATAAATGATGATGTTTATTCATTCCTTAATACATTTTCGCACCCTATACGCACCCAAAAACAAAAAAAGACCCAGCCAAATTTAGCTAAGTCCTTGTTATTATTGGTGGAGCAGAGAGGGATCGAACCGGCGGCCTCATCCGTGCCAGGGATGCGCTCAATACTTCATAAATAAATTGGTAAAAATTGGACTGGCTACCAAAAACCAACTTTATAGGTTATTTCAGGAACTATTTAAATCTATTTGCCGGTTGAGAAGAAGTCCATCTTTTGCTGTGATATACTTCCTTCCTGAATAAGTGCAAATACAACCATGTTAACACCCATTTTTAGCTGAGGTATGTTGTTTGAAAGGTTTTTCCATTTGTGTGCATAACCCTTATCAGAATAAATTGCCACAAGCCTTTCATTAAGCCAGATACCCTCGAGATAATGAACAGGCTTTGCCATTTTAATACTTTTTTTCTGCGCGGTTGCGTGAGCAAAATTATACTGTATAAGTCCGAGTTCATCACCCTGCGGCGGGCCATAATCGAAATCAAAGAAGCTATGGTACAGCGGATGGTCGTTTTCAATCGGCAAAAATTTTGCATCAGCGCCGAGCGCATCTCTGAACATCTGTCGTAACGATGCTTCTGCCTGGCCAAATTCCGCCTTGGGCTCACCATTGTCAGCAACCGCAAAACCGCCGTTTCGTAAATATTGGCCAAAATTTTTACTTTCTATTTCAGTCAATTCAAATGCTTCCGTTGCAGTGATATAAACAAAAGGCGTCTCAAATAATTTCCGGTGATCAAGGAATAGATGTGTATCAACCTTTGCCTCAATATTAGTATAGCGGTTTACTGCCTCAACAAGGTTAATAACGGCTCTTTTCAATTCGTCCGGAGGTCTTAACTGAGCGCCCCAAGCAGTAGCAATATAAACAAATCCCTTGATATCCTGTCTGTTATTCGGATCCTGGATAACCATTGCTTTGAACTGGCCAGTGTCGAGGTCTTCCAGAGAAATCATTTCTTCCTTCATTGAAATCTTTCTGTCAGGCTCTCTTGTAGCAGTCATCTCAATTTCAATGCTATCAGTAACAAAAACTTCGGTTTCAACATTGGTTTTCATTTCAGATTCAAACTCATACGAGTCAACAGTGCCCATCATATCCATAGTCGAAATCTGTTTGGTTTCGATTTTCGCAGTAGGTTGACGTTGCTGTATCTCTTTTTTCTCAAATATCCTCTTCTGAACGCGTTTCTTCTTGAACTCAAACGCTTTTTTCATCCTCGGCCTGCGTACGATAAGTTCCATTGTCAGAGGCCGGGCAACTTTAACTTCAGTCTTCTTAAACATATAATATGCGCCCACAGCCGCATGCAAAGAAACAGCAACTAAAAGTCCGAGAAAAAGCAATTTTTGTGTCTCTCTTTCAAGTCTTCCCATATCAATTGCATCTGATACGCCGCTGAATCTCGATTTAAAATCTTCTTTTTCCTTAGCCATTGTTTATCACCTGCCCCTGCAATATAAATTTAAAATTTTTATTCTTCTTTTTTTAGTGTCAACTGCCATTGTAATTTACGTAATTTCAACAGACCGCGGTATCCATAAAAAAATATAAGCAAAAGTAACAAGCAGTCTATCAAAGGAGTGATATTTAATAAATTCACCTCTAATATCAACTTTTTTTCTTTCTATCGGCATCTTATAACCAAGTTTTTTTAATTAGCTATTAGGTGCTCAATAGTAAAAGCCAGCCTCCCAGCGCCGACACTTGCCGCCATATCCATTGCATATTCAAAAGATATTTGAGTAACTTCCTTATATTGAAGTTAAAATTCAGCAGATAAGTACAAGATAAAAAATCAGTTAATTTGCATGAGTAATTTATCATGCTTAATACCGGACTTACTAATCCCATCCGACATTGATTTTTACAAACGTTCCCGATGTTTTATACTCCTCAGCTTTTCTGTATTCTTCATTGTAACTTATCTCGTCAAAGGTTAAACCGCATGCCCCCCAAATATTATAGCCGAAATAGTTTGTCCTGTTCTGTATCTGGAGACAGTATGATTTCCGCCTGTAATCATTTGTGGTCTGGACATAGTCATTGTAATCAAGTTCAAAGCTGGGAAATCCCTGGAGTGCAAGTGTAATATTGGTCTTCGGAGAAACAATATATTTAAACATAACGAGCGGCATACGCATCAGGTAATGGTCAAGCGGCTGCAAGGATTCGGAGCGGGATTTCTTGTAAAAACGGAATTTAAGTCCCGGTGAAAATACCCAATTCCCCCACTGCTTCGTATAAACCAGTTTATTAACCATCGAATATGTTTTTACCATATCATAAGGCTGGAAAGTACTATCGTACATGATACCTTCAAGCTGTTCGTTGTTCTCAAGCTTGATGTAATTTTCCAGCGTAATAGAAGGAATCGCTCTGATATTGGAATCAATCCAAAGTCTTTGCACGTTGGAATTCCTGTACCAGAGTTCATCAAAGAATATATCACGGTCAAAACGGCCTAAAGAATCGCCACCTCCCATAACATATTGCGTTTTCATCCATGTTCTTGCCTGGATATATTGATCACGGATATTATCCTGGATTTTCTCATACCGGTACTCTGCATAAAGCCTTCCAACCTCAAACACATTGTAATTCACTTGTAATTTGGCATAGTCTTCGTTTGTCCTGAATGACGATGCGCCGACACCTTGGGTATGGGAAGAACCGGCAATAAAGTGTATGCTTGTAATCGGTGATAAAGTGATATAGAAGTGATGTCCCTGACGGTCGAGGTCGTAGGGTGTATCAAACTTCATGTCATCTTCTCGGAAATCAGGGATAGTGTTATTGTTATAATCGTTACCGAAAACGAAATCATCCGGGTCTATATCGAACATATAGAAAGGCTCAGTATAGTCGGGAATTTCATTAAAATTCTTGTTGGTATCGGCTATACCGTCATTGTCAGCATCATTTCCTGGATAGACGCCGTCAGGATCGTCAGATGATAAGATCCTGTATCCCATCGCACGCTGGACTAACATCTGGTCAGCATACTGGTCGTCGTCGTCATTGTCCTCAACCGTTGTTACCCTGGTTGTATTGTTACGGCGCATGAGCTGACGGTAATTCTGACCAAAAAAGTAGTCCATATATGGGCGGAAATTCTTTCCCATTTTAAATATTTCGCCTGCAAATCCGATATGCGACCAGCCCTTCTCGGCAGTTACATAGTATGCATTATCAGTTTTTGTAAAACGGTGCCCTTTGCGGGGAGACAGGCCGGGCATATATGCTATGGGTTTTCCGGTACCTGCAAGACCATCGGCAAACATGTAAGTATGAATATTGTTAACAAACTCACCTTTTATCTTGAATCCGCGATAATTAAAATCGGCATCGATTCCATACATAACATTTGCCACCTCAAAACCGAAATCAAGCGTTAATGTGGTTACATTCGAACCGTCCTTAACATTTCCTTCGCACTGAGCCTCTGTCCTCCAGTATGTAGCATCGTACCAGACGCTGTTCTTGCCAGCGGTGTCATGACCGCCTTTTGGGTCAAGTGCATAGATCATGGCAGTCTGTATACGATAGTCATTTGCAACAGTGGTGACAGCTTCAACACTTCTTAGAGTCTCGGTTATACTTGCCAGATCGAATATACAGACTATACACTCATTCCCGTTTGCCTGAAGCGGTTTACTGCCTAATTCAGTTAATGAATAATAAGAATTTGAAAGAGATTTGCTGAAATTTTTGGCAGTATTTTCTGTGTTATTACCTTTCATAAGGTCGTTCAAAAAATTGTAGTCTGAATATTTCGGAAATGGCGTATTACCGATACTGAAATAATCGAACGTGGGAAAACCAAACACAATCTGCGAAGTCGGTTCGATATACGCATTGTCAATCTTGTTGGTAATTGCGCTTGTCCGGTCAAGCAGCAGATTATCCCTGATAATCTGAGGCTGAATGTGATCGCGGTACTTGCCGTTAATCCTGAGCCGGAGATCATACACTATTGGACCGCCAACGCCATCCTGTGGAGAATCGTCCTCAAACCGCACAGCAACCATCATCGGAGTAGGTGTGAAATTTTCAACAGTACCGCGCCACTCGCTTC
>JABHYP010000095.1 GCA_018656855.1 Candidatus Latescibacterota bacterium
ATTTATTTATCGGTTAATATGTAATATAAAAAACATCAAAGATTTTAGAATGAACTACCCCGACTCAAACATCGGGGAATTCTACAGAGGAAATACAGCCCAATCCCTACCTGACCGACAGAACAAAGAAAAAGGAAGGAAAGGGACTTGGAACATCCTGTGCCTATCTTGTAACCAAGGCTCGCGGGGTGATATTTTCGTGGAATCTAATGAAAAAGACGGAACCGCGGTAAAAAGTAGCT
This sequence comes from Candidatus Latescibacterota bacterium, assembly GCA_018656855.1. GTDB lineage: Bacteria > Latescibacterota > Latescibacteria > Latescibacterales > Latescibacteraceae > JABHYP01. The sequence continues at coordinate 243 of JABHYP010000095.1, forward strand.
TTCCCATATTAGACGTTTATTCTTCTTTCTCTTCACCTTCCGTTTCTTCGTCTTCTTCATCTTCTTCGCTTATACTCGTGGCTTCTGTTCCGTTTATTTCTGCATGCTTTATAAACAACACCGTAAATATACTGTTAATAACGATAATAAAAAGCAATAATCCGCCCATCGTAAACAGACTGTTGCCTTTCACTGTGTAATTTCTGTAAAATTCTCTTCGGTATGTGGGATCATCTTCGTTCATTATGTTTTCATAGTAGGCGGGATTGTTTTCCTCAACAAATTTAAGCATTGTTTCCGCCTGTTTCATATCCACATCTTTGTACATTATACCGTAAAAAACAAAAGTGAATCCCATAAATGCTTCCGTAACAACAAGTGCAATTGCAGCGACTAGCAGAATGTCTTTCCTGTTCATTTTTCCCACCTATCAGTTACAGTTATTGTTAATAATGACATTCTCACTCCTGAACTAAACATTCGCAGGCTTCTCTCATGGCTTTTACTGTGATTCTCCCATGAGAGGCGTGCCAGATTACTTTTCCGTCTTTAAAGATAAATACCTGCGGAGATTCATGTTTTACCTGTGTCCTTTTTTCAATTTCGTAAGAAACATCAGCATTTGTTAAAACATCTATAATATACAGCTTTATTCTATTATTGCATAACCCGGCAAATTTTTCAACTTCTATTTTTGCCATTTGTGAAACAGGACATTTTGTACTGTGCTTCATGAGTATTGCATATTGATTATTAAGTATTTTATTCAGTGATGTTATTGTTTCTACAAGATTTATTGATTGCATTTAAACCTCCTGCTGGAATTATACTCTGTTTGACTTTTTTTAAATCTTGATTTCTTAATACTAAAAGATTATATAATATTATAACGTTTCATAACAATAATTTTTTTTGTGGTGCTATGAAAACTGATTTTTTCTGGTTGAATCCATTTAAAAAAGCATCCTCGGATGTAAAAATTGAAACCTCTTTTCTTTCCTCGGTGCCAATTTTTTATTCCTTGTCCTCCCGTCAGCTTGAAAAAGTGCTTAATATCGTACATGTCCGGCGCTTCGAGGATGGAGATATTGTTTTCAGGCAGGGTGACCCGGGATTGGGAATGTATATTGTCCGCGAAGGGGAGGTTGAAATATATAACGAAAACGATTGCGATATGACCCGCCAGAAAATTGCTGTAATTAAACAAGGTGAATTTTTAGGAGAGATTTCCCTTTTAAACGATTCCCCACGAAGCGCAACCGTCATTTCACAGAAAAAATCGACACTTATCGGACTTTTCCGGCAGGATCTGTTTGGCCTAATGGAATCCGATCCAAAACTAGGATTACATATAGTTTACCGTCTCGCACAAATAGTCGCCGAACGGCTTCGTCTCATAACTTCACCGTCAAACGAATAAACCATGAATCTGAAAATTCTTTTACGTTTTGCTATTGTACTTGCGATTATCGCCGTAATTCTCTTCCTGTTTTTCAGGTTCACACTTATCGTTATGTCTTTCCTCGTTGCTTATATCTTTCATTTCGCACTTAAACCGTTTGTAAATATTCTCGAACAAAAAGGCTTAAACCATTCTTCGGCAGTAACAGCGGTTTTTATTGTTTGTTTCGGAATCTTCGCTATTTTTTTACGCCTGTTTATTCCCGCAGTGGCAACGGAAATTCTCAGTATCCAGGATAACTTTTCAGTATACCGCGATTCCTTGAATGAGAATATATCGTGGATTGAAAAATCGTTTCTCGGTAAAGTAGCTGAACAATTAAGCAGCGGTGATTACAACCTCCAGGAAAAAATCGGTACATATATTTCAAACACCCTTCTTGACTTTGCAAGGAAAGCTCCCGGTATGCTCTTTAGCATACTTCCTCTTTTTCTCTATATCTTTATTATTCCATTCGCTACTTTTTTTTTCCTGCTTCATGAAGTTAGGATGAAGAAAAAACTCATCAACCTTGTTCCCAATCAATACTTTGAAATAACTCTTAATCTCATTTACAACCTGAATCTTCAGTTTGGCCTTCTTCTTAGGGGAATGCTCCTCACAGCGCTTATTATTTCAGTTATTGCCTCAATCGGTCTGTGGATTATTGATATTGAATACCATATCCTGGTCGGACTTTTCTCCGGTATCTCAAATCTTATCCCATTTGTCGGGCCTATTGTCGGAACAATCGCCGCATGTTGCGTTTCCCTGATGACGGGTATGCCTTCAATTTACTTTCTCTATATCATTCTCATTTTCCTTATTGTTAACCTTATCGATAACGTTCTTGTACAGCCTATTGTATTTGCACGTGCCGCAAATCTGCATCCGCTTATGGTCATTCTGCTTGTGCTTCTCGGCTCACAGATCGCAGGAATAATCGGGATGCTTGTAGCTGTTCCGCTTGTAAGCCTTCTTTCTGTTGTCTTTAGAATTTTTTATGAGAGTCTCAACCGGCCGGTAAAACCTCCTTTTTCTGAATACAGAGATACTGAATTTATCCCGCCTAAGACGGTTTATATTCCTGATGATCTCGTCTTTTGATTTATGATCCCTTAAATTAACACCACCGGACATGCTTTTTTTCAAATAAAAAACCCCGCTTTATAAAAACGGGGTCTTTTCTTTTACCGGGGTTTTTTCTTTTATTATGCTTTTGTCAGCAATTCATCAGCGGTATCAACCGCTGATGCGGCATCAGGCGCAAAACCGTCAGCTCCTATTTCATCTGCAAAAGCCTGTGTCAATGGCGCGCCGCCTACCATTATTTTAACTTTATCTCTTACACCTGCGGCATTTATTGTCTCTATTGCCGTTTTCATCGCCGGCATTGTAGTTGTTAGAAGAGCGCTCATACCAATTATCTGGGCTCCATCATTCACTGCATCAACAAATTTTTCCGGCGCTACATCAACACCAAGGTCATTTACCTCATACCCGGCGCCTTCCATCATCATCAGCACAAGATTTTTACCGATATCGTGAAGATCACCTTTTACCGTTCCAAGTGCAAAGACTCCTTTTGGTTCAATTCCTGCCTCAGCAAGAAGCGGTTTAAGCACATCCATTCCCGCATGCATTGCACGGGCGGCAATAAGTACCTCCGGCACGTACACCTCGTTATTTTTGAATCTCACTCCGATAACCGACATTCCAGCTATCAAGCCTTCCGAAAGAATTTCACCCGGAGGCACGCCTTCTTTTACAGCCGCATCAACAAGCTCTTTCACTTCCGGAGCCTTCCCCTTCATCAGGGCATCGGCGATACCCGCAAAATCAGCCATTTAATCCTCCTTCATTACTAAAAAATATGGTACGCCCACAAGGAATCGAACCTTGAACCTAAAGATTAAGAGTCTTCCGCTCTGCCAATTGAGCTATGGGCGCACCAGAATTTAAGATTAATTTGCCACTATAATATTATGGGAATTAAATATTCAGTTTTGGGCTGTAAAAAAGTATTTCATTATTTTCTATTAATTATTTGAAACCTTTGATTTATTAACAGAATAATGGTGGCACCCCCCAGAATTGAACTGGGGACACATGGATTTTCAGTCCACTGCTCTACCAACTGAGCTAGGGTGCCATTTTTAAGAAAAGTAAAATAATCTTTTTTTTACATATAATCAATATTTTTTTACATATAAGCCTGTTTTCTTTTCTTGTTCTCCTTCATTTTTAACTCTGGTGACTTGTTTTATCTTGACACACGTCATAAATTTTTTTTATTAGTAAACACGAAGCCATTCTGCGCATAAATATTATTAAACACTTTTTCATTTTTTTCTTTTTCTATAAAAATATATCTTCTTTTTACTTCTGACTTGTGGTTTAAATGGATTCCAATTCTTTCATCGAAAAACACATTTTCTGGGATCGTTTTCTCAAAATAATTGAAGAACGAGTGAATGTCCAGAGTTATACCACATGGTTTAAACCGCTCGTTTTGATCGATTTTTCATCTGATTCTCTTGTTATATCTGTACCCAAACCATACTATTCAAGCTGGCTTGAAGAACATTATATGCCTTTACTTAAGTCTACTGCAAAAACCTTATTAAACAACAACATTTCCATTAAATTTATTGTTTCATCTAATATCGATTCACCCGATGATACCCAGGAAAGTCCATCACTATTTCAGCCCGATGTTGAACCGGATATACCAGCTTTCTCGAGTCCGCAGGCAATTAATCCCCGTTTTAAATTCGATTCTTTTGTAATTGGCAGCTCAAATCAATTCGCTCACGCTGCATCGAAAGCAGTAGCTGACTCTCCCGGCTCAACAGCTTTTAATCCGCTTGTTATATACGGTGGTGTAGGCCTCGGCAAAACACATTTACTCCAGGCTATTGCGAGTCGTTGTTTTTCTTCCGGAAAATTAAGTACTGAAAATAATCGTGTTATATATGTCTCAAGTGAAAAATTCACTATGGACTTTATTATGTCCATTCAAAACAATATGACAGCACAGAATTCAAGTTATTACCGGACCGCTAGTGTACTTCTTGTCGATGATATTCAATTCTTTAACAACAAAGAGCGAACGCAGGAGGAATTCTTTCATATTTTTAATGTCCTCCATCAAAGCGGAAAACAAATTGTTCTCACTATGGACCGTCCTCCATCACAGCTTAAAGGTCTTGCTGACCGCCTGATAAACCGCTTTCAGTGGGGTCTGGTAACCGATATTCAACCTCCGGACTTTGAGACCAGGGTTGCTATCCTAAAAAAGAAAGCTGATGCTGATGGGGTATATCTTGACAATTCCATTGCACATTTCATAGCAGAAAACATCACATCAAATATCCGTGAGCTAGAAGGCTCCCTTATCCGTCTACTCGCTTACTCTTCGCTCTATGGTGAGGATATCTCAACTGAAATGGCTTCAAAAGTGCTCGGCGATACATTCAGAAAAAAACCAACGTTAATAACTATCGAGTTCCTGCAGCGACTCGTATCAGAGTATTTCTCGCTTCAAAAAGACCTTATTATTAGCAATTCAAGAAGAAAAGAGATATCAATCGCCCGTCACATAGCAATTTATTTGTGTAAACAGTTTACAGATTCCTCGCTAAAAACCATCGGTCTCCATTTTGGTGGACGCGATCATTCCACTGTAATACATTCTCTACACACTGTTGAAAAAAAATATCTTAAAGATCCCTCTCTTTCAAAACATATACAGATTCTCACAGAAAAAACAAAAAATCCTGTCTAACAGTTTTTTCATCTTTCACTCATGAATTTATCAAATAAATGTAATTTCTTACTGGATTATATATGTGATTCGAGAGTCTATTAATAACTGTGAAAAGATATTTCAAATATCTAAACCAAAGTTTATAAGAATTACCATGAGTGAAAATACTCCGGGAAATTACAATTTATTTCAACTAATATTGTTCAATTAAATACTTTCTTATTAAGTATCTTTATATTATTGTAGTAGTAATAGAAATGTTGATAACGTTGAGTGTTTAATAAGATTAATATTATCAGTTATTTATAGAGGTAGTTTTGTTAACATTGTAAGGCAGAAATTATAGTTTTTCAACTGTCTGGTAGTGAAAAAGAGAATTTCTAAAAATGGAATGTTAGAAAACGGCTTTTTTAAACATTTTACCAAGACTATATTGGCAAGTTTTCAACAGAAAGTGTTTATTAAAAAAATGTCATAATACATCATATTTTACTTGTAAAACGATGCATTATACAATATATTGTATATAACCCATTTTATAAGGAGGGGTTCTGTGAAGGTCGTAATTGAAAAAAATAAATTATTTGAAGGCTTGCAAAGGGTATTTAGTGTTGTTCCCCAGAAGCCGACATTACCGGTTCTTGCAAATTTCCTCATTAACTTGTCTTCAGGCCGTATGATAATATCCGGTACTGACATGGATATGTCCATAACCACATCACTTGACTGCATGGTTGAAGAGGAAGGTTCTGTTACTATAAATGCAAAAAGATTCTTAAATATTATACGTGAGCTTCCTGAAGGGGAAATTACTTTAAATATTGAGAATGAGAAAGTGACGGTGGAATTCAAACAGGGCAACTCAAAAATTATGGGTATGCTCTCGACTGATTTCCCTCCTGTAAAAGATTCAATAGATGGAGTTTCTGTGGTGCTTACAGGTGAAAACCTGTTTGAAATGGTTGATAAGACCAGTTTCTCTGTAGCGACTGAGAGAACACGCGTATCGTTAACAGGAGTGTACTGGAGAATTTCATCAGATAATATGATTATGGTAGCGACAGACGGTCATCGTCTTTCTCTGCTCGAGCGAAAAGTAAATGTTGCAGCTGACAGTGTATCCGAGGCTATAGTTCCCCCGAAAGCGCTCAATCAGGCTTCACGGATATTCTCAAGTGAAGAAAAAATGAAGCTTGAAAAGGTTGTAATTGGCAGGGGAATGATTCTGTTTGATTTTGGCACAACAACTGTGTTCTCAAAACTGATAGAGGGACCCTATCCTGATTTCAGGCAGGTAATCCCGGACCAGAGTTCAAAGAAAGTAATTATTTCAAACGAAGAGCTTTCGGCTGCTATAAGAAGAGCGCTGGTACTTTCGGATATAAGAACACATCAGGTTCACTTTTCTCTTTCTCAGGATAAACTCGAGATAAACACCAGGAATGCTGATATTGGCGGCGAGGCTCAGGAATCTCTTTCGGTACAGTATAGTGGGGATCCGTTGACTGTAAGCTTAAACGCCTCTTTTCTCCTTGAGATTCTTCGCAAGGTTGAGACGAAAGAGATACTGATTGAACTTGAAACCCCGGCAAGTGCTTGTATTATTAAACCGGTTGTCAAGGAAGAAAAAGGAGAGCATTTGTATCTCATTATGCCGCTAAGGCTGAATGAATAGCAATGAAATGGGATAAAAAAAGATTTCGAAAAGCCAATCCAGTAAGCATAACAAGCATCATGCAATCTGTTGTGAATGATCTTGGTATAGGGCCGGATATTTCTCTGAAAAAAATCAAGGATAATTGGCAAGAAATCGTTGGAGCAGCCAATGCCAGAAACACACGACCATTATCCCTCAAAAAAGAAAAACTGACCATAGCTGTTTCTTCTCCGGTATGGATGACCCAGGCACTTTTCCACAAGCTTTTCTTCATGGAAAAAATTGATAAGTTTATGTCTATGGATAATTTAATAATCCGTGATATACACTTTATCCTCGAAAGCTACTGACAGGAGTTTGCAGTGAGCGAAATGAAAAAAACAGGTTACAACGCTGAAGATATCCAGGTTCTGAAAGGACTGGAAGCTGTCCGCAAACGCCCAGCCATGTACATCGGATCGACAGGTCTTACAGGCCTTAACCATTTATTATTTGAGGTTGTGGATAACTCGATTGACGAGGCAATGGCCGGGCATTGCAACACGATAAAGATCACGATCCATTCCGATGGTATGGCTGAAGTAGAGGATAACGGGCGAGGTATACCGACTGACATGCACGAGACGGAGAAACGCCCCGCACTTGAGGTGGTGATGACGGTTCTGCATGCCGGCGGTAAGTTCGACAATAAATCTTACAAGGTATCAGGAGGTCTTCACGGTGTCGGTGTTTCTTGTGTAAACGCTCTTTCGGAATTTTTCGAGGTTGAGACATGGCACAACGGAGAACTGTTCTACCAGTCGTATGAACGCGGAAATCCAATCAGTGACATGGAAAACCGCGGTGAAAAACTGGGCAAAGGGACTATTGTTCGTTTCAGGCCGGATAATACAATATTCGATACGGTTGACTTTTCTCATGACATACTTGTAAACCGCTTCCGTGAACTCGCTTTTCTCAACAAAGGACTCAAGATCGACTTCTTCGATGAACGCACCGGCCGTAACCACACATTCCGGTTCGACGGCGGTATCGTTGAATTTATTGAGTATCTTAACGCCAACAAAACGAAAATTCACCCTGAGACCATCAATTTTTCCACACAGAACGAAGATGTAACGGTTGAAATTGCAATGCAATACAACGATACCTATGCGGAAAAGATTTTCAGCTATGTAAATAATATCAACACAACCGAGGGAGGCACACATCTTATCGGTTACAAAACCGGCCTTACACGGTCGGTGAATTCCTACGCTCAGAGAAACGATCTTCTTAAGATTCTCAAAGGCAGCCTGCTTTCCGGAGATGATGTGCGCGAGGGACTTGTGGCTGTTATATCGGTAAAGCTCTCAAATCCCCAGTTCGAAGGCCAGACAAAAATGAAGCTCGGCAACTCTGACGTCAAGGGAATAGTAGAATCTCTTGTAAGTGATGGGCTTAACACTGCATTTGAGGAAAACCCCCAGACGATAAAAAATATAATTTCGAAATGTGTCGAATCATACCGTGCGCGTGAAGCAGCTCGGAAAGCGCGTGACCTTACGCGCAGGAAAAGCGCCCTGGATTCGGCCAGTTTACCGGGGAAACTTGCAGATTGCTCCATTAATGATCCGGAAACATGCGAAATTTATATTGTTGAGGGCGATTCTGCGGGTGGTTCAGCCAAACAGGGACGAGACAGGAGGTTCCAGGCGATTCTGCCAATAAAAGGCAAGATACTAAATGTGGAAAAAGC
>JABHYP010000096.1 GCA_018656855.1 Candidatus Latescibacterota bacterium
AGCGGTGGCTACCATGTTAAAGGGCCGTGGGTGCATTATGATGATAATGGAGAATTGCGCAACTTTGGCAGTTCCCGCTAACTGCACTTTGAGGGTGAATGGTATAAGTGAACCGAGGAAGATGGAGTTGGTGAAATAGAAAGAATTGGACATGGAGAACAACGGTTGTCTGTCTCTATAAATTGTCCAAACAATAGGAGCATGAAAATTTCTAAGAGATATAATTTTGATATCCAGCAATCATTAATATTCTGAATTTGCTTGGAGTTTAATACAAATTCATACTGGAGTATAATGTAATGAAAGAAGCTTTTGGAGTATATATGATTAAATCATACTTAAAATAAGAAAGTGGAGAACATGACAATCATTTATTCAGATAGCACAATTAACCAGGACAGAGACTTAAACACAATAGCTTGAGGAGGAGCTATGTATAAAAACATCTTAATGTGGTTCTTAATTCTTATAATAATTTTTCTTTTATTTTCTTCATCTTTTGTGTTTGCGCAGGAGCAAGTGTTTCTGCAGCGACATGTTCCGATAATTGATCCGGTGGCTGATGATCTGACGGCGAATACAAAATCTGCATCGTACAAGCCAGTTTTCGGTATTGGTGACAAGGATTCAGATATTCTCAAAGGCATCGCGCGTTTCGGTGAACTCACCGTCGAGCCGGGTGGGACCAGTGCAATTGTAAACTATCCCGCTGAAGAACAGATGTACTTAATTCTCGAAGGGGATGGAATGTTACTGTACGATAATAAAAATATTCCAGTAAAAAAGAATGATTACATGTACCTCCCCGTCGGAGTCAAACACGGAATATCGAATTCGTCCAAACATCCCGTTCGATTACTTGTAATGGGATATAAGATTCCTGCTGGGATAGAAATCCCACCGACACCAAAGCTTATGATGGCAAATATCGATGACGTACAACTCGAACGAGTGGGTAGCCACCCCCCGACAACACTTTACAAACTGCTTATGGGCACTACTAGTAGCAAACGAGACAAGCTCGCGGTAACCAAAGTGATGACGAGCATGTTTATCATGGATTTTGCTCCGAGAGGAACCAATAAACCTCACCAACATAATAAAGCAGAGGAAATCTACTATGTTCTGCGAGGTAAGGGTGCCATGGTGGCGGGGCTCGATTCAAACGGCAATGACCTCCGTCATCCATGTGTAGCAGGTGACGCCTATTACTACTCGGCAGGTACGAGAGCAGGCTTCTTTAGCTTCTCCAAAGGAAATGACGAACATGACATTATTTTTGCCGTTAGGTCAACAGATCTTTCAGTGCCATTCTGAAAACCTATGCAATAATATAAATTAAGGTGGGAATTTTTGAAAAAAATAGATTCCCAACATGTAAATTTAACTGAGCATGAGGGTTATTCATTAGTAAAGGTGAAGTAGTTATGTCTTGTCATGACCTTGCGCCTAGTAACTGGACAAGTTATTATGTTAGGATTTGGATGACAAATCCTGCAAAGGAGTTAAGAGTATTACTTCAGCAATTTTAAAAGCGAATGGTTTTACTGACACAAGTAAGATGGGGTTGGTGAAGTAAAAGTGTGGTCTTTCGCCCGAGTGGTGTGTCGTATTGAGAAAAGGCAGCTACAAGAATCACACCATAATTTTATCTGTTAGTGTACAAAATGTTCTAAAGAAATACAAAAACCTCGCACCAATCGTAAAAGTGTTTGAGGCGGGCGAAAACAAAAACAGTATGGTACAAGAGCTGAAAAAGCTCAATAATATATTTTAGACAACCGAATCAGACAATGAATCAGAATACGACAAGATAGAAGAAATACTGTCTCTCGAGGCGATGAATGTTATCTCGGATTGGATTTTCGGTTAAATATAATAATTGGGAACCTGAATTATGAAAAAATATCAGAAATGGACACTAGGGATTCTCGGAATATTGTTAGTAGTAATAATCGTCTTTGCTGCCATGTTTTGGTCTTCCATAACTATTTTAATGGGCACGGAAGAATTGCGTGGCACAACGGATACTATCCCGGAAGTTACATCCGCTGAGGAGGAACCTCTCGTAATAGGCGATGCGGATTGGATTTCCTGGCAAGGAGTAAATGGCGACAACCGTGCTGAAGTCACTGGTATCAAAAAAGACTGGTCCGGCGGACTAAAAAAGCTCTGGGAGGTTAATTATCTTTGTCAGGAAAACTCGAGTGCTACATGGTCGGCTCCCGTGATTCGGGGCAACCGCTTGATAGTCTGCGGACGGGATTCGGAAAACGATCTTGTTTTCTGTCTCAATACGAAGGATGGTAGTTTGCTGTGGTTGGGATCATACGCCGCCGAGGCGAATGCCAGTCATGGCTCGGGTCCTCGCGCAACACCGTATATAGACAATGACCGTGTCTACACGTACGGCCGAAGCGGAGATTTGGTATGCTGGAGTTTACTCGATGGTGAAGAGCCCTGGACAACGAATGTCTCATTCGAGGGTGGTGAGGCGCCTCAGTGGGGTTTCGCTTCCTCCCCCCTTGTTCAGGGAGATATTGTTATAGTACAGGGGGGTGGTTCCGCTCGGACTGTGGCGTATGACAAGATAACAGGGAAAGTATTATGGAAGAGCGGAAACGGTATTGCCGGTTATGCTGCAATAACAAATATTGATATTGACGGCAACCCTGTGATACTATCCTTTCACGGCAAAGGACTTGCCGCAATCGATCCGAAGAACGGTAATGAGCTTTGGAATGTACCTTGGGAAACATCGTTTGACGTTAATGCAACCACACCGATAACAAACGGGGAAAGAGTTTTTATTACATCTGGCTACAAAACCGGCGGAGTGATGTTGAAAACTAGCCTTACCGGAGCTGAGCCGCTGTGGCAGAATAAAACTATAGCTTCTCAACATTCCGATTCGTTTTTTATCGGCGGTTTTCTTTACGGCTATTCTGGAGACAGCTCTCAGAACAAAGGCTCTTTTAAATGTGTCGATCCTGAGAGTGGTGCAGAAATATGGACGTCGAACGATATAGGCTGGGGCACATGCGTTTTCGCGGATGAACATTTGCTTTGTATGGATATCAAAGGAAATCTGTTTCTAGTGAAACCGGATCCTGAAAATTTTATTAAAAAATCAGAGTTCAGGAGTGCTCTCGGAGATGTAAAGGGGCCTGTATGGACGAAACCGGTTCTGGCAAACGAGCGGTTATATCTACGTTTCAAACAGCGGTTGATATGCTATAATATAGTGCAGTAGTATCTCGTTCGGAATTCAGTGTATACCTTATCTGTGAGTATCATAAAAAAGACTATTGTACGTCTTCAAAACCTTTTGGACACATTGAGTTAAAAGTTAAGGTGTACTTTTCACAAGTAGCAAGTGTTATTTCAGACCTTCTTTTTCTCCCGAAGTAATAAACTAAGTTCTATTTCTAACCTCATTTCTCATACTTCATCTTGACTTTCACAATTATTCAGATAAATTGAAAGTAGGTTGTTCAGTGTTAATAATTCACATGATTTTGATATGGGGTATGCCTTATTAAAAGGAGAGAAAAACAATATGAGACTTGCATGGATCGATGTCCCTTTTATGTCTGACCGCCTCAAGGACATGACTGTTGAAAAGGCCAAAGAAGTTTATGACATCGGTATCAGAATCGTAGGTTGTCCAAACGAATTGAATGCCAGCAATGATGATATCGAATGGGCAAAAAACTTTCTAGAGGATAACGGTCTCTTACCAGGACCTCCCGGATTAGGCGTTTCCCCGGTACGTCCCGATAAAACAGAAGAAAAAGAGTCAAAAAAGAAAATTATACAGGGTGTAATTTATTCAGGAAAACTCGGAGCTCCAAGTTTTAGGTATTCGGCAGGAAGCATGAGCCCTAAGAATGCCTGGGCTCCACATCCAGATAATGTTACACAGAAAGCGATGGATCTGCTTGTTGAGAGCACCAGGGAACTTGTATCTGCTGCTGAGGATTCAAACTGTCTTTTGATTCCTGAAACTACCCAATGGTCAATAGTAAACAGCATTGAACGTATGAAAGAATTTGTTGAACGTGTTGATTCGCCTTATGTAAAGATTGCTTTCGACCCCGTTAATCATATGACGTATGATAGGGTATATGAGTCAGGCAGATATATGAAGTGCGCAATTTCTTATCTCGGAGACTGTATCGGAACGATTCACTGCAAAGATGTGGTGGTTGATAAAGACAAACTGCTTGTATCACATATCGATGAAGCACCGATTGGAACCGGTTTTCTCGATTATGAAGCTTTAATGGTAGCCACACGACAGTTAGAATCCTGGAAATTGCTCGCTATAGAACATTTACCTTATGATGAAACACGAATTGAACGCATAAGAACGGCATATAATCATTTGAAAGATATTGCCGATCGTATCGGGCACAAATGGGATGACCCCCGATTGACGAGAGACCGCTTTATAAAAATGAAGGAAAAAAGAACTCAGTAGTTGTTAATTAAGACAAATACTATTTAATATTTTATGAATTATTCCACAACAAGTGAGAATCAGCGTATGGCGAAGGTGAAAAAGAGCATCTGCAAGTGGAAAAAAGAAAAATTCAAAGAGAGATTCAGCGAGCTGAAGAAATCGATGAAAAGCCCGAAATTCATCTGCAGCAAATGTGGCCGTGCTGCCGTCGAGAAGGGCTATCTCTGCAAACCGGAAGAGCTCTAATTTTATCTGATATTCCCCATATCAAAATCATAAGGGAGTACACTGTATGAACAAGAATAAAGGGATTATCCATATCCACCGCTTTGCAGTGGTTACAATCATGTTTTTCAGTATGTTTCCCGCATATACCGAAGCGCAGGATGCTAATCCGAAGACCTTTCTTCAACGGAGCCGCGACCAACGGTCCCGCGAGGTCAGTTGGAAAAAGGTTGACGAATTCACCTTCGATAATCCATCGGAGCTCAATACATTCCCAGTCCCGGAAGGGAAATGGGAGATTTCTGGCGGCAAACTCAGGGCTATCGGCGGTGACCGTAACCGCGCCATTCTTCTGGCCAAAACCGTGGGCGATGATGTCCGTATCGAGTTCGATGTCACGAATACCGCTAACAGTGAAGGACAGCTCGGGGATATAACGGTGCTTTTGAACTCGGTGGACAGCAAGACGTTCTTTTCCAACGGTTACGCGCTAACAACCGCTTCGTACTGGAACAACTGCACAACCTTTTATCGGAAGGGGAAATCTTTAGCCAGGACCGAGTACACACCGGTTGTATCGGGAGAGAAAAACCACGTTATTCTGG
>JABHYP010000097.1 GCA_018656855.1 Candidatus Latescibacterota bacterium
ACAGCAAGAGCTTCAACTCCATTCTTAAGCATAAGTTCCGCGTGAGAAACGAGACTCTTCTCGTCGAGAGGTTCGATTTTATTCCCATATATATCATGGCGGCCTCGAACGATTATTTTCATGTCTCCTATACCGATGGTGACCATGTCCGCTATATTTGCGGTATATCCAACCAAAATAAGACCGGTTCTCCCGCCCCTTTCCTCGACTATGGAATTGGTCGCCAGTGTAGTGGATATTGCCAGCCGGCTTGAATTTCTTAAAAGAGTATCAGGAAGCTGAAGGATGGCATTTTTTATCCCGATTGAAAGATTATGGTGGGTTGTCGGTGACTTACTAACGGCCAATACCTTATTATTACGAAGTGAAACTATCACTGCATCGGTATAGGTTCCTCCGGCGTCAATGCCGATTACATTATCAATATTTACGTTAAGGTTCACGGGAGCGCCGGGGGTAATTTCCCTGTAATCTCCATCATAAACGAAGGATTTTCTATAATCTTCGCCGGCATACGTATTCTTTTCATCCTCACCTTGAGCTGTGACTACATCATCAATCCCCCCTAGCGCAAGTTTTTCTCCAGGCTCCAAAACAAGAAAACGCCCGCTGTCCCAGTTTCCGGAAAATAGATCCCGAAGCAGCCCCATTTCGCCTTTTACCTCTTCGAATGCCCATCCTCTCGACTCGCAGAATCTGCATGCCTTATCCCGAAGCGCCTCACCCCCCGGCAGTCCGCTGGCAACATACGCTCCCCTAGTATAATTCTTTATCCAGGCCTGCTCCTGGTGCTCAATAATGTATCTGGCAATATCTTCTTCGCCGAACCGCTCAAGATACTGCTCAAAATTATTCTCGAATTGATGATATACACCAGCATATTTTTCAGACATACCCGGTTGAATGTTTCCGCTTATAAAACCGGGCGTGAACCAGTAAGTTCCAGGCGCTTTCGAAAACTCCTCCAAATAGCGTTCCTTTGAACCGAGAAAAAGCGTTATACAGTCATGAGCGCGTGGAATCACGATTCGATAGCGGCTGCTCGTCACACCCACCGTCCCACTGGAACAGATACCATATCCGAGGAGTATCGCATCTAGTGGTTCATTCTGTGATTCTGTTAGAGCAATCTCATCTTTCAAAAGAGAATTCAGTCGTTTTGGCTCCCTGTGAAGACCCTGTTCAAGCCAGACTTCGGTTAATTCAACATCTTCGGGAATGCTCTTGCGAAGCGAGTCGATTTCTTTACGGAGTACACCGCAGGAAATTAGTTTAAACCGCCTGATAGTAAACTCCTTATATCTCCGAAATGACTGTAAGATGGAATAGATAGTATGAGAGGCTATTTAATGGACTTGCAGTATATAAATTACTTATGGACACTGGTTTCTGAATCCTCATTTAGATCATTAATAAAAGTTAGCCCTTTATCCCGAGTTCAAGGAAAAGCAAATAATTCGCTTTTGCCGTTTCACCGAGAGGGTCGGAAAAAGGCGTTGAGGATTGAGAAAGTATATATGGCGCTCTTGTATCCCGCGCATCATCGAGACAGCATTTTACCGCATTGCGCACTTTCTCAGGTGTTCCTGTATTTAAAACGACATCATCCACACCACCGAAAACAATCCCCCTGCCTTTCGCAGCCTCAATAGCTTCCTCTATAGTAACATTTCCGTTTGGCAGCGGTTCGAACGGTTCCATAAAGGAATAGCCCATTTCCCACACATCATTCATAATATCCCGCACCGGACCATGAGAATGAAATGAAGCGGGCACACCGTGCTTGCGGGTAATTTCAGCAACATCCATGTAAAATGCACCATCAAAGTGTAAGAAATTTTCACGGCTCATAAAAGGGGGCGCTGCAATTTCAGCGCCAATAAGCCTCAGAATAAAAGGACATTCCGCTTCCCTGCACAGTTTCTCTATACCATACAGTATTCTCTCTGCAGTTATGGAGATAAGCCTTTCTATACGTTCTGTATCGGTACGGATTTTAATAAAAAACTCGTCTGTCGGAAACATTTCACATGCGGTGTAAAAAGGGTCCGGGGTTTCTATATAAGGCAGTCCGTGTCCGCCGACCTGCTGTTCTTTTTTCCGTACCGCCTGAATGTCAGGTTCTGCGGGTGTAATATCATGAAGACCGAGGAACAGCTCGAAATCATCGTCATTTTCAATCCATCGCTTACGGTTTTTCCATGATGAGTCTCCCGGAGTCTGAACCTCTTCCATGGAAAGTACTCTTTTCGCGCCGATGATTTCATACCGCTGAATGATTGTGCCGTCGATTTCCTCTACGACATCAGAAACTATTTCAATATCACCCTGCCCTATAGCCAGTGGGTCGTTGAAAGGATACACCTTAGGAAAAAGTGTACAGTGTTCAAGCGCAAACTCACACATCTTGCGGTAGCTTTCACGTTCACCGTGCCATCCGAATGGATCAAGTCCGAATGGAACGACGACCGGAGGCCATGATACCTTGCCCTCCAGAAGATCATACACTGCCTGTCTTCCCTGAGCCATTATTTATTCCTCGAAAAGTAACCATGCGGTACTGCCAAAGTTATTGTAGCCACCGCTTCCCTGTTGTCACCAGAGCTGAAAATCCTCTGTAACCCGCCATTTTCGTGCTTAATATGTTAGTCTGTCATGTATCATCATATCTATGTTGTGAAATAATTTAATATATTTTAGTGAATATAGCGAGATGATAAAAGTGAGTCAATGGTTTCGGTTATATGTTTATAACTTGTTTTTTCCTTGTTACCTGAATTCAAGAATTAAAATCCGATAATCAGAAAAAAAGTTTTTGCCAGCTGTTTATAGTCAGTTTTTGTAAATTGATGAAAATATTCAAACATATATTGTATTTTTGAGCTTTTTTAGGTTAATAATCAGCTAAAATCATTGCTTATAATTAAATAAAATTGTATAATTTAGAACAATCTATAGGATTGTTTCATTGAGAGAAATATTTAAATTGTTAAGTCAGAGAAATCAATAAATGCCAAAAAGATCATCTTTTAAACGCTGGGACCCGCTCAACGGGGAATGGGTTATAATCGCTCCTGCAACCGCCGTTCGGCCCTGGAGCGGTATACTCGTATCAAACACGAAAAATGAACTTCCCGAATTCGATCCCGGCTGTTATCTCTGTCCGGGTGTCAAACGTGCAAGCGGGGAAATAAATCCCGATTACACTGATATATATGTCTTTGAAAACGATTTCCCTTCATTCTCAATGTCATATACTGTTGACGATGAAAAAAAGACACACCCGCTCGATGAATCTGCAAACGGTATATGCCGTGTAGTGTGTTTCAGTAAAAAACATAATATAACACTTGCGGAAATGACCCATGAAGGGATTTTAAAAGTTATTTGTGCTTTTCGAGACCAGTTCAATGAGCTTTCATCCATCCCCGACATCAATAATGTAATGATATTTGAAAACAAGGGTAAAGTTATAGGCGTATCGAATCCGCATCCGCATGGTCAGATATATGCTACCGATTTCGTTCCCCGTACGCTTTTAACTCGCTATTCTCAGGCCAGGAAGTTTATGGATAAAAAAGGAATCTGTCTCTTTTGCAGCATAATTGAAGAAGAAATTGCTAACGGCAGCAGGATTGTTTGTCAAAACGAACATTTTGTGGCGTTTGTGCCATATTTCGCACATTACGCTTATGAAATACTCCTCATGCCCAAGCGTCATGTTCCCACAATAAACGAGCTTGACGAATATGAATTAGATTCGCTGGCATGTATTTACCGTGAAATTCTGATACGTTACGACAATCTTTTCAGGATGTCTTTTCCCAATATAACCATTTTCAACAATGCTCCCTGCACGGAAGAATTTACTCCTGAACCGTTTCATTTCCACATCGATTTCTGTCCTCCCCTGAGAAACAGAGATAAATTAAAATATATGGCCGGATTTGAAACCGGCGGCGGAAATATTATCAATCCCTCTCTTCCCGATGAATCTGCCGAATCGCTGAGAACTGTGCCCGCAATTCATTACACGAAAGAGGCTTCATGAAACACATTAATAAACCTTTGAATTTTCTTGTCGCAGGGGGCGCTGGATACATTGGAAGTGTGACCACAGCTCTGCTGTTAAACCATGGCCATAATGTCACAGTGCTTGACAATCTCTCAACCGGCCACAGGCAGGCGGTTCACCCTGATGCTCGTTTTGTTAAAGGAGATATTTCAGATAAACTTATAATCGGAGAAATCTGCCGCGAAAGCATCGATGTTATCCTGCATTTTGCCGCATATATTGAGGTCGGGGAATCCGTCCTTAATCCCTCGAAATACTATGAAAACAACCTCATAAAATCTATCCGTTTTTTAGATAATATCCGCGAGTTCGGAGTGCAGAATATTGTATTTTCATCGACTGCTGCCGTGTACGGCGAACCTGAAATAACCCCTCTCACAGAGGATGCCGCTCTTCATCCCGTAAATCCTTACGGCTGGACAAAACTTTTAACGGAACAGGTTCTCCGCGATTATGGGCAGTCCTATAATCTAAGGTCGGTATCACTGAGG